>QCUI01000042.1 GCA_003210775.1 Synechococcus sp. AG-679-A04 | reverse complement strand
TGACTGCGACCTAACTCGCCAGCCAGGGCCAGTCGATACCCAGGGTCTCCAGCGGATCCATCACCAGTTTGTTGAGGGCGCGACCCAACAGCACCTGCGGTTCATCGGCCCGGATCGGAATCACCGGATGCTGGCGACTGCGCGGTACGCCGTCACCGCGCACAATGCCGCGCCGCAGCAATGAGTTGCCCGCTTCCAGACCGCATACGTAAGCGCGTTCCTGGCACAAGCCCTTGGCGCCATGTTCCCTCTCGCCCATCCGCACCCAGTCGCCAGCGCAAACCACCGGCGCCAATGAGGTTTCTAGCGGCGGTCGCTTGCTAAAGCTGCCTGGTGAAAACAACGATACCGAACGCGGATACCGCCGCACCTCCTGATCCACGACCCGGGCCTCGGCGAAGGCAGGCTGCGCCATCGGCAGCAGATCCTGCATCAGGCAGTCGACGATGCCCTGATCACTCAGTTCAGCAATCGCCGTAGCGTTGTAGAAGTCGCTGGCGATCACCGATCCCTGCACCGGCTTTCCACCCCAGAGCTCCTGCTCGGAGGCCTTCTGCAGCTGATCCAGCATGAAGAAAGTGGCACCAGCACCGTGAAGCGCAGTGAAGCGCGAAAACACATTGGCGGGATCGGCAACCGGCACGTAGCGATCCAGCCACAGCCGCACCGACACCACATCGATCGAACCAAGAGTTCCCGCCTGCACCAGCTCCGGCGCCAGCACGCCACACTGCTGCGACTGCGCCATCAAGGCACCCATACCCTTGGCGCCCACGGCCAAAACCACCGCATCCACATCATCCAGAACATCTCTGCTCCCTGTCATCACGTTGCGGGTTTCCAGCGACCGAATCGTCTGGCCGTCGGCTGACACGTTCAATTTGGTGGCCAGGGTGCCGCCCAGCACCGCGAGCTGATGGCGCTCACGCAGCCGCTCACTGAGTGGTGCAATCAGCTGTTCGGCAATGCTCTTGGAGCGGATCCAGCGCACATCAAACGAATCCTGGTGGGCCAAGGCGTAGTAGTACAGCAGCTCCATGGTCACCGCCGCCGAAAGCTCCTCCGGTGGCTTGAACAGCCCCACCAGCAGCGTGGGGCGCAGGAAGTCATCAATCATGCGATCACTGATGCCCAGCTGTTGGAACAGCGTCAGCGCATCGATCGCGTCGTAGCTCCGGTACACCGCATCGCTGCGGTTGAGATCGAGCATGGCGTAGAGCAGACCAACGATGCTGAGCCGATCCGGCACTGGCAGGCGCTTGAAGTTCTTCACCGTGGCCAACACTTGCCCTACCGGACTGGGCAACTGCGGCGCATCACCAAACACAGGTGCGGTGGCCTCCAGACCATCCGGCGACCAGAAGGCACTGGTAGTGAACTCCGTGTAGATCGAGCCCAGGCCCAGCTCATCGGTAAGGGCGTTGATATTGGGATAGTCCTTCCAAAAGCCGCGGGTGCCGGATTCGAACGGCTTGCCGCTCTGGGTGGTGATCGGCTCACTGCCGCTGGGATCAACCATCCCGTCAATCAGAGTCACGCGCACACCGGCTTCGCAGAGCGCCTTGGCCGTACCCCAGCCTGCCCAGCCGGCACCAACCACCACCACATGAGACTTCTGGTTTGCTGAAAAACCGTTCTCGGCCATGGAGCTTCTGTGCTTGAGCTCAAGTTAGAGAGATCAGCAGCTCCGACATCAACAGCTCTGACAGCCGCCACAGTTCAGTGGCCTTCTGCAGATCAGCGCCTTCTGCACTGGTATCGGTTGGCTCAAGACGATGCACACCGGGGCGCAGCAACTTATTGGTGACGTAGCTGAACCCAAGCGAGGGTTCTGGATCGCTCACCAGCTGCGCCAACAGTCGGCCGGCGTTTTCGGGTGATTCAGTGATCCGCAGAAGATCGCGGGCCACGAACGCGAACGTCCCCATGCCTAGCGGATTACTGCGCTTGTTGTACCGGAAGAAGCCTCCGTTGTTGCGCGTGATCACCAGGCCTGGACTCCAGGCGATCACGGGCATCACGGCATCCAGCTGCCGGTCGAGCTCCCGCGCCATCAGCACATTGCAGAGCTTGCTGTCTTTGTAGGCCTTGTTGCCATCAAAGCTTGGGCTGCCATTCATCATCGCGAAGCCGGGCCCAGCTCGCAGCCCCTGCAGATCGCCCAGGTCCGCAGGCTTGCCCACCTTGCCGGCACCGCTGCTGGGGTTGTGCACCTCCGAAGCGGTGATCACCACCCGCGGGCTATTGGACTTCTGCAACAGCGGCAGCAGCCGCATCGCCATCAGCTGATGGGCCAGCTGGTTCACAGCAAAGGTGAGCTCAATGCCATGCGCTGAAAACTGTGGGTCGGAGGCACCGGCATATTGCAAACCGGCATTGAGCACCAGCGCATCCAACGCTGCACCCGCGTCCACAAGCTGGCTGCAGACCGTGGCAACAGCGCCGAGATCGGCGAGATCGCTGATCAGGGTGTGAACGCATCCCGGCAGCAGGCTGCGGGTCTGATCGGCCGTGGCCTGGTTGCGGCAGACGATCATGAGCTCATGTCCCTGGGCGCTGAGAACTTTCGCCGCCTCAAAACCCACGCCGGAGCTTCCTCCGGTGAGCAGCACGCGTTTGGATGCAGGGTCAGCCATGGAGCTGGAACACGTAGAGCTCGGCGTCACGATCGCTCACCACATAAACCCTGCCACGTTCTGAATCCACAGCGATGCCTTCTGCTTTACGCACGCGCTTGGACTTGCCGCCGTCGTCAAGCCTGAGATCAAGGCGCTGCAGCACCCGATCACGCTTCCAGTCGTAATGGAACAGGCATTGCCCCTGGTCGCTGGCGATCCAGAGGCTCTCATGCAGGCCGTCGTAGCTCAGACCGGAGAAGTCGAGCCTGCGAGGCCCCACGCGGGGATGGGAGAAGCCATTCGCCTCGCTGAGCAGCCTCGACGAGAGGATCGTGCCGCACTCGGCATCGAGTTCGATGAGCAGCCCCGGTCGACATTCCTTCACCACAAACACATGCTGATTAGTGCTATTGACCGTGATCCCCTCCAGGCCCTTGTTGTCGGGCTGGGCGGGGAAGTACATGGCAACGCTGGCGTAATTGACCATCTCGGCCAGAGGGCGACGCTGCAATTCACGACGACTGGCGAGATCAATGCTGATCACAGAATTGGTCTCCTCCTGCACTGCCAGCAGCCGCCTGCCGTCAACGCTCAGAGCAAGTCCCTCCAGATCCGACACGCTCACGAAAAACGACTCACTGGTCAACACCCGACCCTCAAGATCCATGCAGAAGATGGCCTTGGTGTCGTCGCTGACCGTGTACAGCGCCGTGCCATCAGCGTTGAGGCTGAGGCCCGACGGTTCATTGAGGCCGAGAGCTGGATCTCCGATGCGTTGCCGGTGAATCAGCTCGAGGCGGAAGGGGCCCATCAGCGGCACGGAGTGCGTGGCTGTTGATGTCCAGTTAGCGGGATTGATGGCTTTCAGCCGTGAACCACCGCGAAACTGAGACAGAGATCCAAGTTGACGATCTCCGAAAAAAGCTCGGGCATGACCACCGACCAGGGTCGCTCCGAAAGCTGAGCCGGCCGACAGCGCCAGCGTCATGAGCGAACGACGACGCATGGGCCTGCTGAAAGCTAATTCGATTGTGAAGGAGGAAACTGCAGGGGTCAGCCTGAATGCGGATGGATTGCCAGGCTTCAGGCATCGGACGAATGCCGTTGCCAATCCTGCTGCTCACAAGCCTGCTGATGTTGCAGGGATCGGCACTGGCCGCCGAGCCGGCCGGGATAGAGGAGAAACGCAACCCAGACGGCACCAGGCTGAGGCTCACCGAGCAGATCGACCCGACAGGCGACAGGCGTGTGTTCCGGATCGACTTCAGCCGTTCAGCATCAGCGCCTTACACAACACTTCTGCAGCGCAGCCAGGTGCTCTCCGAGCATCCCAGCGGCGGAGGCCGCCTGGACGACATGGATGGGGATGGCCAGCTGGAGTTTGTTGAACGTGTGTTCTGCGGAGCCGGACCTAACTGCTGGTACCGCATTCACAAGCTGAATCCCCAGCAACACAAGGCGTATCCGTTCTTCGAGGGAGGCTTTTCACTGTTTCGGTCGATCGCTGGATACCTCGTAACTAGCGGCCGCTCCAGCTGCTGCTCCTGGACTCATCAGATCTACCGAGCACCCGCAAAGCCCCGCGGCATGACCGAACAGGACCTGCTCTACAGCGTGTACCTCAAGGGGCCCATTGACGGTTCAGCCACGCCCACCTGCCGGATCTCCAGGCCGGTGGGCGAAGGGTCGGAGCAGGCCAACCTTGCCAATCCGGAGCTGCTCGTGCTGTGCGAGGGCTACGGAAACGACGTTGTGATCAACCCGTAACAAGCCGAAGGCGAGCGCTGACCCATCTGGCGCAACACAATGTGAACGCTAATGAGAATCACTTGCTTCTAGCCGAGCGGCCATGCTTTGTTGCGAGTGAATCTCAGATGCAAGGACAATGCTTCGGCTGTTCGGCGATCGCCAATCACTGCTGGAAGCGCTGATGCAGGACTGGGCCGAAGCCCAGCTGCAACTGCCCAGCGCAAGCGAAATCCCCCAGCGCCTGCGCATGCAACGCAGGCCGTTGCGCTCCTCCGGCAGCTGAGCACAACGGAAGAATTGCCAAAGTTGCTCAGTTCCTCCCCCAGGCTCTCTAGGGTCTGTTTGCAAGGAATTCGTTCTGTAGGAGGAATTGCGTTATGTCTGATGGCAAGCACAAGTTCGAGGAGTATGAGCTCCCTTACGGCACCAACGAAAATCACACAACTGAAGAGTTCGATCCCAAAAAGGATGCGGGAGTGAACAACCCCGACAGCCGTCACCGCGACAAGGTGCTCGACGAGATCTGCGACACCCATCCGGGCTCACCGATGTGCAAGGTCTTCGACGAATGAAGTCCTGAATGTGTCTGCGAAACCCCCACCAGCGAGTGGGGTTTTTTTATTGCCTGAGCCTTCAGAGCCAGATCAGCGGACGCTGTCAAATGCCTTGGCACGCACCTTGCGGAAGTTGGGAGCGGAATTGGCCGTTGAGCGGGTGATCGCCAGAATCAGGCCACCGATCAAGCCCAGATTCAGATAGAAGCCCGAATCGATTGGGAAGGTGTGGAAGATCAAGGTGGTGGGCACTAGAAACACCAGCAACAGCGAGGCACCCAAAATCGTGTCACCACCAAACACCAGCAGGATCGAACCGGCAATCAGCACCAGAATTGCAGCGAACAGCAGCACGTTCGCCAGAGGTTCAGGGATGCCTTTGGAGGCGATGAAACCGGCATTACCCGAGAAGTCGCTGAGCTTGCCCGGCAGCGCACGCACAAACACGGCCGCAAGCAACACGCGGCCTAGAAAATCGAGAAGCTTGGAAGGCGAGACGGGAGTACTCATGTCGATCGAGCGGTCGCAGGCACCGCCTTGGTATTGGTTGAAACAATAGTGACCAATTCGAGTCCGGCCATGCGAGCCCCCGTCCTGTCGCTGATCACCCTCGCCGGCCTGCTGCTTCCTGGCGCGGCGACTCTGGCTCACCGGAACCACAGTTCCCAAACCGTGACGCCCGCACGCGAACAGCGCCAAGCCCCCCGCAATGCACCATCCACCACCGAGAAGGTGAGCGTGGAATCCCTGGGCAGCCTGGATCTCTCCAAGGAATTCACCGCACTGCAAGGTCGGATGCTGCGCACCCGACGGATCACGATTGCCCCCGGTGGGTCGGTGGCATGGCATCAGCATCAGCAACGGCCTGGGGTCGCCTACCTGATCAATGGATCCCTGATCGAGATCCGCGATGACGGATCGGGGCCCCGCGCCATCCAACGCAGAGCCGGAGATGCCGTGTTCGAATCCACCGGTGTGCTGCACGGCTGGAGAAACGACTCAGACCAACCAGCCACCGCTGTGGTGATCGATCTGGTGCCGCAGACGCAGCACTAACAGCCAGGGTCAGCTTAAGCGCTCAGCCATTCATTCGTCCCACTCAGTGGTGGGCATCCCTTCCACCGAAGCCACCATCACCCACACGACCGTGGGCTTGTCGCTGTTGTTCTGCACGAAATGAGGCTCTTCGGAGCCTTCGATGAAACTTTCACCTGGCTTGAACACGGTGCTGACCTCCGTGCCATCCGGCTGAACCCGGGTGTTGAGCAGATCCCCGGATTCGAAGCCCTGCACATGCACCAGCATCGGAGCGGGATGGGTATGCACTGGAATCTTGCCGCCCACAGGGATCTCCACCCGATACAGGCGCAGCTCCGGATTGCCCTCGGGGTAGCTCAGAGCGGTGCCATTGAGCGTCTTCGAGCCTTTAAAAACCTCCTCAATCTCAACCTCAGTCGCAGCGGGCTCGGCGGTGGCAACAGCCTCGGTAGCGGCAGGCGCGGCGGCCTTGGTTGTTTCACTTCCCCGGTTCGAGCAACCGGCAACGCCCGCCATCAGAACAGAGGCCGCCGCCAGGGCGGGGAGAACGAACTTGCGCATGGATTCGAAGGTCGGAACAGACACCTTGTCCAGTGTGACCATGATTCAGTCCCTGGACCCTGTTCAGGCGAAAATCAATGACCCTTCGGTGAAGTGATGGCCGGATTCGATGCATCCACCCCATTCATGTTGCTGGCCCGCATTCATGTAAAACCGGGCTGCGTGGATGCCTACCTCAAGCTTGCCGAAGCCACCGATGCCGCTGTACAGGCCAGTGAGCCCGGCATGCTGCATCACACTTTTGATCAGGACCCCGATGATCCCCAGGCCTTCGTCTGGTCAGAGGTGTATGCCGATGATGCGGCCTTCGCGGCGCATGTGAGCAATCCACCGGTGCAGGACTATCTGCAACAACATGCCGAACTGGGTGATGGCTTCAGCATCGAGGTGTACGGCACCGTGGGCGCCGAATGCCGCGCTCTGATGGAGTCATTCGGTCTGCCGCTGAAAATTTTCGCCAGCAAACTGGGCTACAGCCGTGTCTGATTAGTGCCGACAACTTGAGCAGTTTTCACGACCACAAGTGCCCGCACTTGATGGATGGTTGACGTCCGTTTCAGTGATGCAACTCACTGCTGAGATCCGAGGATTCGGCTTAAAAGTAATCAAGAGTCGAATCAAAACCACCGTTACACTGACTGGTTTCTTGCTTGAGGTCGCCCTGGAGGACACCTGGCAGGAAGCCGGAAAGAGTCTCAGTGAATCAACACAACACCAGAACGATTTCAGCGGCGATGAATTCAGCAGCAACGAATTCAGCAGCACCGTTCACGGTTTGATCGCCATCCACCAGCTTTGGTATACATCAAAGTAGGGATTTCTCGCCTATTCATCTCGAAACTTCACACACAGAGTGTAACGCCGTAATTTTTCATTGCTGCATCAGCATGGGCTATCAACAACACATAGCTTGGAGTCAAACCGGGCCAGGCGATGAAAACCGCTCTCATCCCTGAATTCGAACAGGAACGCCTCAAGGCCCTGAGTGAATACAGGATTCTGGGCACTCGCCCTGAGCAGTCATACGACGACATCACTCATATGGCCTCACTGGTCTGCGAGGCCCCCATTGCACTGCTCAGCTTGGTGGACAGCGACCGGCAGTGGTTCAAATCGAAGGTAGGAATCGAGGCCGAGGAAACCCCCAGAGACTGGTCGTTCTGCGCCCATGCCATCCACAGCGACCAGCCCCTGCTCGTGAGAGATGCGCTTCGCGACGAGCGTTTTGTGGACAACCCGCTCGTCTGCGGCGATCCAAAGATCAGGTTCTACGCTGGCTTTCCGCTCAACAACGATGCAGAGCATCGGATCGGCACCCTGTGTGTAATCGACCGCAAGCCAAGCCAGCTCTCAGGCAATCAGATGCAGATCATGAAAGCCCTGTCCCGACAGGTGGTTTCGTTCCTTGATCTGAGAAAACGATCGATCAATCTGCTCGAGTCGTTCTGCTCTGAAAGCCAGCCATCAGGAATCATCTCCACCTGCAGCTACTGCCGCAAAGCCAAGGATGAGCGTGGCGATTGGGTGCATCTCGATCAATACCTGGCCAAACGCAGCACCCTGAACTTCTCCCATGGCATCTGCGACGGCTGCATTGAAGAGCACTTCCCCGAAGTGCTGGAGGCCTGGCAAGCAGAGAGCAAGAAGTCTGGGCAACAAGCTCAGACATCGGCACAGGTGATTGAGGATGGTCTCTGATCAAGCCAGCTGACGACCTTTCCAGGTCCAGCCGCGGCCGGTGAGCGTGCGCCACACCGACACTGGTCCGATCGCCCCCAGCAACAGGCCGCCTGCACCCATCAGCCACCAGTAGGTGAGCGGCACATCAAAGCGTTGTCGCTGCCAGAAACGCAGAGCCAACTGCTGCCCAATCCCCAGCACTGACAATCCAAGCAAAATCAACCACCAGAGCGACAACTGGGGCAATAGCCAAAGCAAGACAAGCGCCGAAGGCAGCAACAGCCAGGGAACACTGAACATCAGCACCACCACAGCGGCGGCACCGAGAGCCTTACCCACATCGCGATCGAGACCGATCAACCAGTTTTTGGTCCATCCCTCCCAGAGCGATGGCAGATCGGCGTACATGCGCAGATCCACGGCATCAAGGCCGAGCAGGTAACGCAATCGGAAGCCACCGCCCTTGATGCCCCTTGCCAGGGCTAAATCCTCCACCACTTCGGACGCAAGGGCGCGATGTCCGCCGATGGCCTCGTAAGCACTGCGGCGAAACAGCATGAAGGGCCCTGCCGCAAAGGCCACCTCTGAAGCAGGATCATTGGTGGCCTCGATCGGAAACCCCAGCCCCAGCAGGCTGGCCATGATCGGTTGCACCATCCACTCCGCCAGGCAGCCGCATCCAAGCCGCGGCGCCAGGCTGAACAGATCTGCCTGCTCCCGGATCGCCTGAGCCAGAGCACGGCGCAAGGCCTCGGGCTGCAGACGTACATCGGCATCGATGAACAGCACCCAGTGGCTGCGCACCTGGTCCATGGCTCGGGTGCAAGCCCAGTTTTTGCCTACCCAGCGTTCACCAGCTGGACGAGGACCAGCCCCTAGCAATTCAAACGGCGGCTCTGCAACATCGCGTTCTGTCGCTGCAAGCATTGCCCTTTCGGCAGTGACATCGGTGGAGTCGTCATCCACCACCAGCACCTGCCAGTCAGAGCAGGGCGGATTACTGGCGAGCACACTGCTCAGGCATGGACCGATGTTGTCGGCTTCGTTGTAGGCGGGGATCACCACGCACAGCGAGGTGTCCGGTGGATCAAGCTCCGGGGCTGCTTCGAGGCAAGGGGCGATTGAGAACACCCGCTGCAACCCGAGCAGGGCAATCAGCAGACCAGAGCAGGCGGAAAAAGCGATGGCCAACAACAACAGGGCTGTGATCAGCAAAGGGTTCAAAACAACATCCCAATCCATCACTCCAGGAAATCATTCAGTACTGCTGAAGAAGCAACCTCAATCCTTGCGTGAGTTGCCGCCCGTACCTCCAGAACCCCTTTTATTCCTGTAGCCCTGTGCTTCAGCCAGGTGGCGCAAATAAACGATTTGATGACGATCGGGGAGACCAGCAGCAGCGATCAGACCCAGCAGACCAAACAGCAAGCCAGCGACAAACCACATCCGGCTGTTGCGAGCCTTCTGCTGCGCAATCGTCGCAGCCAGAAAAGCGCTGGCCAGATGTGAAGCGGCAATCAACAGCAGCAGCATCCAGTCCATGGGCAGAGAATCACGTCACTTCATCTAGCTAGCCACGACCTCAGCGAATGGCTCAAGCTGCTGTCAACAAAGGCTCGTACATCATCAGAGCATGGTTTTCCACCAGCAACTTGTCTGAACTGGAACCATCACTATTCTGTCGGATCTGGTAAATCTGATTGTGCCTGGAATAGCCACCCCAGACCTGCTGCTTGATCTGGTGATGACGCTCTTCCAGGATGTAAGTCGATGAATAATTGGTGTCACAAAAGAGCTCACCATGCAAATACATTTCATCCAGCCATAAATGAATACGAAAGCAGTAGGCCGTTTGATTGGTCAACTGCAGGTCGACATAGTTATAAGCCAGTGTTGCTCCTGCCCCAAAAGGAATCGATCGATTCACATCAGGGAAAACATCAAATCCATGGCGCCAACGCTCGGTGATCGTGAGTGGACTGTGCCCTGCGATCCAAAACAAAAGGTTCCCCAACTGGCAAAGCCCCCCTCCCAGACCTTGAGCAATCGTTCCCTGTTTCAACACCAAACCATCCAAATAACCTTTGCTTCTGGTCGGGCGACCAACCAGCTTCCACACCGAAAAGGTGTCGCCAGGACGCAAAACAACCCGGTCCAACCGGGCAATAGCCAGCTGAAGATTCCTGCGCTTGTTGTGCTGAAGCTGAGGATCCACCCCTGACAAGGGACGAAGAATCAACGACTGATGACTGAACTTCAGATGGTTGATCAACAGGGCGTCCGAGCGGGCAGCCCAGGTCTGGCCACCCATGGACCAGTGGATCTTTCTCTTTGCAATATGGAACTCACGACCCAGCAATTGCCGGATCCTGCTGCGCTGAATGGGTTGGGAAAGTTCAAACATGCCCAGCAGAGGACTCGATCAGAGATCAGCCACGAATTTTGAATGGCCATACAGAGACTCGTCCATCGGAGTCAATCACCGCCAATGCGGTGTCATCCGGTTTCCAACACAGCGCACTGATCCTTTCAGCAGTGAAGGCGCCTCCGAGTGGGTTGCCATCACCATTGTGATCGAGCAGCCAGACAAACACCGAACCATCCCTTGCACCGGAGGCCAGAATCAGTCCCTCATGCGCAAAAGCCAGGCTGGAAATGGCTTCGGGGTGGAGCACAAGCTGACCCGGCAGTGATCCTTCAGGGCCATCACCTTGAAAATTCCAAACAACAATCTGATCGCTACCGCCGGTGGCCAGTAAGTGACCGCTTTGATCAAACGCGAGTTGACTGGGCTTGCCTGGATAGCCAGTCATCTCAGCATCCAGACCCGTTGATCGGCGCCAGAAATGGACGGAATTGTCCTGGCTGCCGCAGGCCACGATGTCTCCGTCGGGACTCAACACCATGGAGACAAGGGATCCCTGCCATTTCAGTTCCTGAGCAACTTGTTGCCTGGAGATGTCAAAGAAACTGACCTTTCCATAGCAAGCAGTGGCGAGCTCATCGGGCTTCGACCAGGCGATCGAACTCACGGTGCTGGGGTGTTCCTCAGTGCACCATTTCTCAACACCATCAGGGTGATAGATGTGAACTTTTTTTAATGCGGCAACAGCGAGCATGTCTCCGCTGCCTGACCAGGCCAGATGTTCGACCCAGCCTTTCCCAGGCTTGATCGAATGCAGAATTTCCCCCTGCTGACTATCCCAGATCAAGACATATCCATCCTGGCCAGATGTAGCGAAACGATCCCCTTTCGGATGAATCGCTAAAGCCAATAAACCGCCCTGATGAACGTTATTTTTGGTCCAAATCAGTTCACCAGTCTTACCTGCAAAGAGACACAGTCCACCGGCAACATCGCCGACAAGCAAATTGTCTCCGTCGCCTGTCCATCCACAGGCCAATGCGTAGTCATCAACCTGGGCAGTCCAACCCTCATGAAGCATGCCCTGGGGGGCAAAAGTCTTCAGATCAGGCATTGGGCAAAGTCCTTGCGTATCTGGGCCTCATCGAGATTACGGCCGATGAACACGAGCTGATTGCAGCGCGGCGCATCTCCCCACTCCTCCCCCGGCTGGGCAGTGAACAACATGTGAACTCCCTGAAACACAATTCTTCGGGATTCGTTTTGATAGCTAATGAAACCCTTGGTGCGGAAAATATCAACACCCTTTTCAGCAAGCAATGTTCCCATCCACGCGTTGAGCTTTTCTGGATCAACATTGCCCTCACACTCAATGGCCATTGAGCCAACCTCATCGTCGTGCTCATGCTCTGCAACCCAGACGCGCTCCTTAACAGGGCTCACTGGCTGCCCGGCCTTGATGATCTTCAGATCAAATTCCTCTGCCATGTGCTGGGCATAGAAGCCAATCGTTTCTTCACTCTTGACTTCAAACAGAAAAGATTTAGTGCCCTTCGACTCCAACTCAAGACTGAGATGTTGATTGGCCGCAATGGTGTGACCTGGCTTAAGAGCAGTAGCCACCTGGGAGAACAGTCGAACGCACTGCTCTGCACTTTCCTTTAGAGCTTCTTCGTCAGTTTTCTGCCCTGGAATGGCATCCAGAGACATCTCGGGATCCGGACCGTCTTCGAGGGTCATCTCATAGTGACCTGGCTCAAGCTGGTAAACACCAGTCCATTCAAAGGGATATTCCGGTTCAAGGAAGGTGGGACGACGCTCCAGGATCTGATCAAGATCGAAGGCACTCAGATTCAGCACCGTCTCGATGGGCACTTCAGCCTGGGTACTCCGAACTACTCGAGCCATGGTGTTCATGTCACGAAGGCGTGACTCCAACTTCACCAATGATTCTTCAGGGACAAGGTCAGATTTATTGAGGATCAACACATCAGCAAAAGCCACTTGCTCGGAGCTTTCATGACTTCGATCAAGTTGTTGACTGATATGCGCAGCATCAATGAGCGTGACAATTCCATCCAGGGTGAATTCTTCCCGGATTTCATCATCCATAAAAAATGTCTGAGCAACTGGCCCAGGATCTGCAAGTCCGGTGGTTTCAACCAAGACGTAATCAAATTTGTCGCGTCGTTTCATCAGGTTGCCAAGAACCCGGATCAAATCCCCTCGAACAGTGCAACAAATGCACCCATTGGACATCTCAAAGACCTCTTCATCAGCATTGATCACAAGTCCTTGATCAATACCAACTTCTCCATACTCATTCTCAATCACAGCAATTCGTTTGCCATGTTCTTCACTTAATATTTTATTCAATAAAGTTGTCTTACCAGATCCTAGATAGCCGGTCAGGATCGTAACGGGTACTTTTTGATACATTCAGACTCATCAGCACGCTTTTTAAACGCTAGTGAGCTTGGGCAGCCGCCGCGATAATCATTATCATTTTCTTGAGCTCGATTGAGCTCTGAACTTCAAACTCCTCCTGGTTTTCAGAACTGAATGGCTTCTTTGTTTTCGCGTCTGAGCGCAATGTCACTCATGCTTGGCCTGGTGGCCTGCGGGGCTCCCAGTGTCAACAACACCGATGCAACCGAAGACAAGGGATTAACAGTTATTACCACTTTCTTGCCGATCACACTGTTTACTGAAGCGGTGGCTGGTGACTGCGCAGACGTCACGGCCCTGATCCCACCCAACCTGGGGCCCCACGACTTTCAGGCCACACCATCCGACCTGACGGACCTCAGTGGCGCGAATGTGCTGGTCAAAAACGGACTTGGCATGGAGGAGTTCCTTGACGATCTGATCAGCTCTGCTGACAACAAGGATCTTGTGGTGATTGACTCCAGCAAGGGCGTGGAAACGATCAAAGCGGCCGCTGGTGGCGGTCACGATGATCATGACGATCACGACGATGACCATCACGATCACGGCCATGGACATAGCCACGGTGAATACGATCCTCACATCTGGCTTGACCCGGTTCGCGCCGCTCAGCAAGTCGAGAACATCAGAGATGGTCTGGTCAAAGCCGATCCCAGTTGCGCTGAGGGATACAAGAACAATGCAGAGCAATTCACCGCCAAGCTCAATGAGCTGAATACGGAGTTCACGGCCAAGCTCAAGCCTTACACCGGCAAGACGTTCGTGGCCTTTCACGACTTCGCCACCTATTTCGCCAGCCGTTATGCCCTGAAGGCGGAATTTCTGGTTGACCTGCCAGAGATGAATCCCAGCCCTACGGATCTGCAAAGGGTCGCGGCTCAGGTCAAAAAGTCCGGCCTGAAAGCCCTGCTCACTGAACCTCAGGAAGGCAACCGTTCCTTCAATGCCTTGGCGAAAGATCTCGGGGTGAATATCGTTGAATTCAACCCTTTGGAGACTGGCTCAGCAGAGTCCGCCAAAGTGCCTGGAACTTACTTTGAGGTGATGCGCTCCAACGTCAATAATCTGGTCAAAGCCATTGGGGACTGACGCTTAATGCACAGCCCGGTAGTGGTAGTGAGCGACCTGTCGGTGGAGCGTTCAGGTCGCCTGGCTGTTGAGGAGGTCTCGTTCGAACTCCAGAGTGAGAGCGAGACCGCTGTGGTTGGCCCTAACGGCGCCGGCAAGAGCACCCTGGTGGCTGCCTTGCTTGGCCTACTGCCCCGAACAGCAGGTCAGGTGCAGATTCTTGGTCAACAGCTCTCGTCCAACGGCGACCTTCCAGGTGCCATTAGATCCCAGATCGCCTACGTGCCGCAGAGTCTTGCCTTGCAGGGACGCTTTCCTTTGAGCGTGGCGGAGTTCGTCGGCTTCGGGTTTGACCCGCCAGGACCACGCTGGCCCTGGCATCAACATCGCAAACGCAAAAGTGCCGTTGAGAAAGCCCTGGATCGCACCGGTTGCATCGATCTGCGGAACCGTCTTCTCAGTGAACTGTCGGGAGGTCAGCTCAAACGCGTGATGCTCTCGTTCTGCGTTGTTCGACCGCGTCAACTCCTGGTACTCGATGAAGCACAGGCAGGCCTTGATGTGCCGTCGAACGAACGCTTCCAACAGCTGCTGCTTGAGTTGCGACGTCAGGAGGGGTGGACCGTTCTGCACGTTTCCCACGATCTCGACATGGTGCGTCGCAGCAGCGACCAGGTTCTGGGATTGAATCGTCGCCTCTGCTGCAGTGGATCTCCAGACCACACCCTGACTCCTGAACGTCTCGTTGATCTGTACGGACCCAACATGGTTCCGTACAGGCACCAGTGTCATGGTTGACATTCAAGCGCTGGCGCTTGTTCTCGCCGAACCCTTCATGCAGCGTGCGCTGATCGGCGGTCTGCTCACAGGAGCGCTTGGCGGCTTGCTGGGCAGTGTTGCCGTACTCAGGGAACTGTCATTTTTCAGCGATGCCCTTGGTCATTCCGCTCTGCTAGGTATCACGGTGGGAATTCTGATCGGAGTGAATCCCACGCTGGTTCTGATCCCTTTCGCGGTGGTGTTCGCCATCCTGGTGAATCAGCTGGTAGAGCGCAGCTCCCTCCCCACGGATGCCCTGCTGAACATTGTGTATTCAACGTCTCTGGCGGCGGCGATTCTTTTCCTCAGCCTGGTGGAAAGCTATCGGGGCGGAATCCGGCAGCTGCTGTTTGGAGACATCCTTGGGGTCAGCAGTCTGGATCTGATTGTGATCGGCATGCTGCTGGTAGCCGCACTGATCTATCTGAGCCTGAGCCTGCGTGCTCAGGTGCTGCTCACACTGAATCAGGAACTTGCCGGTGCTGTTGGTGTCCAGACTCGATGGCATCGACTGGCCTTCATCGTGTTGCTTGCCGTTGTGGTGGCGGTGTCGATCAAAGCCGTCGGCGTACTTCTGATCAGTGCCTTTGTGGTGATCCCTGCCTGTGCCGGACGCCTGCTCTGTCGCCGTTTTCCGCTCTACGTCATTGTGTCCTCGGCATTGGGAGGCACCTGTGCGCTGCTGGGGTTGCTCGCATCCGGACTCACCAATCTTCCATCAGGTCCCTCCGTGGTGATGGTGCAGTTCCTGGGTTTCCTCATTGCCCTGGTTCTCAGTTCAGGCATCTTCAGACGGCCATCAACGACAGCACCTGACCCCCAGCTCTGACATGGACCGATCAGTTTTCAGTGCAGTAGATGAGTGTTCATGACCGTCACGACCTGTCCGAGCACCGGTGCTGTCACAGGCCTCAGGGAGACACTCGACTTCTTCAGTGACCCTGGCTTCGCCAGCAAACGCTTTGCAGCCCATGGAAATGTCTTTGAGACCCGCCTACTGGCCCAGCGGATCGTGTTCATCCGCGGTGAACGGGCGGTTTCAGATCTGCTGAGGCAAGGAGCAGCCCTTGAGGGGTGGTGGCCGGACAGTGTGAGGAAACTGCTCGGCAGCCGGTCGCTGGCGAACCGTACAGGCCCGGCTCATAGAGCTCGCCGCCGAGTGGTGGGACAGCTATTCTCCAGCGGCGCACTCTGCCGCTATACACCTTCAATCCAGGTTCTGATCGAGGAACTGATCACGGAGCTGCAGGAGAGCGATGCTCCGCAGCCTCTGGCCGCCAAGATGCGACGCTTCGCCTTCGCTGTGATCGCCACGACCGTGCTGGGGCTGGATGCCAACGATCGTGATGCTCTGTTTGGTGATTTCGAAATCTGGACCCAGGCACTCTTTTCGATTCCATTGGCTGTACCGGGAACCCCCTTTGCCCGGGCACTGGCGGCAAGAGAGCGGCTGCTCTCACGCCTGAAGACGGTGCTACAGAACAGCACACCCTGCCAGGGAGGCCTGGATCTGCTCAGTGGTGGGCTCGACGAAGTCGACGTACCACTGGATGACGACGACCTGGTAGAGCAGTTATTACTTCTGTTGTTCGCAGGCTATGAAACAACAGCATCATCGCTGAGCTGTCTGTTCCGTGCTCTGCTGCTCAACCCGGACGTGGAGCACTGGCTGCTGCCGGAGTTGCTGTCGTCACCCTGGCCTTTCGAAGCCTCGCATCGATCACCCCGCCTGGATGCCACGGTTCTGGAAGTGATGCGGCTGACGCCACCGGTGGGAGGCTTTTTTCGCCGCAATCTGCAGCCGATCCGGTTGGCCGATGTGGAGATTCCCAAGGATCGGGTGATTCAGGTGGTGCTGGGTTCCAGAACTGCAGAGGAAACCAGCGACATCGCCGCATTCAGGCCGCAGCGCCATCTGGATGGATCGTTCAATCAAACCCTGCTGCCCTTTGGAGGTGGTGAGCGGGTCTGTCTTGGTAAGGCCCTGGCCGAACTGGAGATCAGGCTGATGACTGTGGGGCTGATCCAGAGGTTGCAGCTGCAACTCTTGCCCGATCAAGACCTCTCGTTGAAGCAGATTCCCAGCCCAACCCCTCGCGACGGGTTGCTGGTGAGCGTGAAACCACGCCAATGAACAACTCTGCGCAAGCTGTCAGGACGCCTTGGAGGAATTGTGCCGACGGCGCCTGGCTCGGCGTGGCTTGCCGGCGGCCTGGGAGCTTTGCCTGAGATAGATCTTCCGGCCGTTGGCGTCGAGGCGGTAGAGGCCTCCGCGTGGCCCCTTGTGAACCAGATCATGCTGATCGGAGGCAACCGCCTGAAGGGTTCTCTTCTTCAACGATTGAGAATCATCCGAGTGAGAACCGTCCATGACCATTTGTTGATCGGATTCGCCGAAAAACACCGACTTCAAAAACCCAAAGACGCGCTTAATCATGGAAAAGCAAAACGCTTCCCTACTTAAACGTCACCGTCAAGACCCTGGAGATCCCCGCTGTTCATCACTGATTTGTTCGCTCTGCAGGAGTCTCTCCAGCAGATCAGGATCGCCAACAATCACTCGCCGAATGCCATCTTGCCCCATGTACGTGAGCCGGCCGGCCGCATCAACCGTGAGTGCGGTCAGTGGTGTGATGAGCTCCGGTTCCAGCAAATGAGAGTGCAGCAGCAGCATTAGTCCATCGTCTTCTGGCAGCACCTGAAAAACACCTCCGCTTCATAAAAAAAATTCCCAAGGTTTTCACCTCAGGAATTGGTGCTCTCATGAACTTCTCAACCGCGACAAGAGTCCTACAGATACCGGAATCTTCACAGGGGGAAAACCGTCTTAACAGGGTCGGGTGTCCAGACTGCGGGAACGGAGGACAGCACCACTGATCCACGCACTAAACCACCCATCGATCAACATCCATGATCGTTTTAATCAGCAATCCAAGGCGCTTGAACTCTGCGAAATTGAGGTCTTTCACAGCTTGATCAAGACCACAATCAACCCATTCGCCATGGCGTTTCTCATAGATCGTGAAGTCCTGATCGAGCGACTCACGCCGAATGCAGTAAGTGAGTCCATCGTCATGCAGAAACTCAGCCGATTGACGTTGCAAAGCCATGCATCCCAAGCCACAGAGGCTGATTGATTGGCCCGGAGCGTATATCTCAGCGCTTCAGTTCGAGAACCAAACGCCTGATCTCAACAGGTCCGGAAAGAATCGGCACCACGGTGACCTGCAGCCGTTGATCCCCAGCAACTGGGCCGTATCCACAGCGCATTCGAGCCACTTTCCAGGATTGATTGACACGATCCTGCAGCTGCGTCTCCGTTGACATCAAGGTCATCGACGGGTCGAGCGCATCACACTCCACCTCTGTGGGTTTGGACGCATCCTGCGGCTGGATGGAAACCCTGAACACCACAGAACTGCCTTGCTCATAACTGAGATCAAGACTGTTCCAGAAACTCAGCTCTCCACCGGCGGGCACATCCAGCGACGCCACCTGAGAACCCATCGCGTTGGGCTTGAACTCAAAACGCTGCAGAGCTTCTCCACCCGTACAGGCACCGAGCAGAACCGTTAGTCCCAGAGCTGACGCATTGGCCAACGCTCGAGCACCCAGTCGTCTCATCCCAGAACCAGGCATGCCATCTCCACTTTCAAGCGATCCAGCTGAATCAGGCAATGCGCCTTCATGCTCATTGCTTTTGTAGCGTGCAACACCAAAACTGTGCTCATTGAGATCGGAGGCGCTGATGACAGCCGACACTCCACCCAACCAGACCGCAAAAGTCTTCTGACTTTCCTGCCCCCTGCTCCAACAGTTTCCACCCATCCGTGAGGCTGGTCCTTCGACAGGCAGACATCAGGTGCGCCACGTCGATCGACACTCCATTGCACCGCCGCAGGTGCCCCGGAGCCGCATCAGCCCTACATCTGGACGTCATGGCCCCAGGGACGCCGCAGCCAGTTGCTTCGCACTCCTTCATTCATCCCCACGTGGTGGACTGAAACCATGCGCGAACGAGCGAGATAGGCCGTCTCTTCCATCCGGAAGGGACGGCCTCCTTTTATGAAATCAACTGCTGTAACTGACAAGTGTCTTGACTGGACACAACCCGATAAGTGAGCACATAAGTCAGCACTAAACGGGAGCGGTTGCAGGCTCACCAGGCAGCCTAAAAACGGTCCATCCACAGTTCATGAGTGGAGCCAGAGGATCACAGCGTTCTCACTTCTGATGCTTCAACGACTCTTGAGCACGGTCGACAAGTCACCTTGCATCGCCCATCCGTTGCTCTGACGACCACTCAACTGGTGGCCAGAGAAAAAGTACAGATCAGGACCAAGACCTTGAAAAACTCTCTTTGAAGAAGAAGAAGAGAGGGGGCATGGGGGCCATCAGCCTCCGTGTTGCTAAGTCAGAGAGGCTCAGAAATTTCTGCTCGATCTCCAGTAAGCACCGCCAGGCGGCAGATGCGCCTGGACATGCCTGCATCGAATTCCAGAACGGTCTGCTTCGGGGAGCTTTGGCGTGACTGGTATTCGGGAGAGCAGAACGCTGTCTAGGAGGGGGATTTGATCCGTTCACCAGGA
>QCUI01000041.1 GCA_003210775.1 Synechococcus sp. AG-679-A04 | reverse complement strand
CGGCCAAACCGAACTGCTAGAGCAAACCGGAGACCAAACGATGATGGCCAAGCAAGGCGAGACCAGCTTTGCCATTCATGGCCAAGACGGCAAAGCCAGCACCGCAGTTGATCAGAAATGGCACATGATCAGTGCCGAGCAAGTTGGCGAAAGCGGAAGCGTGATCTGGCAAAACGCTGATACCGGAGCATTCCGCGAAACCAAATACAGCATCGACAAAAACCAAAAAACCTGGACTCAAAGCGGAGAGGCTCACGAACTCAACACCAGTGAGCTCTACGAGCGGGAAGGCGAACACAAAGCAGACCTCAATGGTGATGGCTTTCAAAGCTCGAGCACACTTTCGCTGAAAGGTCCTGTCAATCAACAGCAAGGTTCATCTGAAATCATGCTGGAAGGCGATGGTCTAATCAGCAGCACAAACAAGGTTGTCGGCCAATGGAAAGCAGACCGCAACACTGAATACTCCATCGAAGGAAAGGACAAAGGCCTGTTTGAGATTGACAACACTGGCAAAGTGGAATTCAAGGGCGATGCATTTGCTCCAGATCCAAGCAAAGCAAAGAGTCCAGCAGCCTATGAATTCACTATCAAAGCCACTGATAAGTCAACGAATCAGAGTGTGACCCAAACGGTCAAACTTCAACAAAGACATGTCATCGAAGTAACCAGCAATGCTGGAGATACACGCGAAGGCTCTTTTGGATGGGCCTTGCAGCAAGCTAATCAGCTAGGAGCTAAGAACATTGCCTCCGAGATTCGCTTCAAAGAAAGCATGACAATTCAAAGCGAAAAAGGATATCGGCTCACGCATGGCGATATCAAAATCAACACTTATGACTCAAAAAATATCTCGATCAAACGCATAAGCCATGGCTCAGCCTTCACGATTGGAGAGTACAAATACGCAAACAAGCACGATGTCAACAAACAACCAGATCTAAATGTTGATGCCTCAAATATCAACGTATTCAACACAACTGCCAAAGGACAAGATGCTGCAGAAAATGGCGGCGGCGGCGGCGGCTATGGGGCAGGAGCGGGAATCCTTCATTACAACGGACATCTGACTTGGAGCAATAGCGTCATCCAAGGGAACAAAGTGATAGGTGGCGATGGAGCAGACCCGGCCTCTAAAGGGGCGGACGGCGGACCGATGAAGAACCCCACCGTTAGTGGAGCGTGGCAAAGTCACATGGAACCGGCTAAAGCAGGCAATCCTGGTCTTAGGGGCGGTGGACTCAATGACCGCAACCACAGTTTTGGCAGCAAGCATGTGGAGGGTGGCGCACCAGGAAAGAGAGACTCCCGTTTTTTCCCTTCAAACGACTACAAAGGCCAACATGGCAAAGATGGAAAGAATGCACCGAATAGCTCTGAGCTAGGGGAGGGGGGCATTGGGCCTGCAAATGGAGGCGGAGGGGATTTCCCACGCGCCGGTGACCTGTTCACCAGCTACGGCACTAAAGGCAACTCAGGCAATCCAGGCCAACGGGGAAAGTCTGGCTACGGCGGAGGCCAGGCAGCTCCGGGCAGCGGCAAGATTGATGATTCCGACACAAGAGAATGGGGCGGTACTTCCGAACCCAACAAAGGGGGAAGCGGGGGAGCACAAGGCGGATTCGTAAATTCATTAGCCCACAAGAATGACAAAAACTCGGTAACGGTCAGGTCAACTGATGCATTAGGAAACCAAGCAGAGTCCTCCACTTCAGCTGGCAAAACCAATAACATTCACAGCAGATACATTGAAATCAAAATCGACAATTACCGGGAGCATGACAACCGCAATGCGCCTGACGTTAAGCGACAAATTGTTGCGCCAGGTGCATATAATACTGATCACAATGTTGACCGAAGCAAAGAATTCGCGAATTCAGCTACATTTGTCAAAGCGCCAGACAAAGAGCCCACAAGCATCACGGTTAGATCAAATTCTTTTGTAGTCAAAGAGAAGGAAGCGAGCATTGTTGGTCAAACCATTGAGCTTGATCCAAACAAGCCTCATGTCATCTTTTCAGGGATGCAAAGGGGTGACAGCAATACTGTCACCGCAGAAGTCCAGAATTGGCAAAGCTGGAGAAATGGAATTATGGGAATAGTCGAGAAAGTCTATTCCGTGAAGACAGAGGAGGCGATCCGAAATAGAAAAGAGTCCTGGGGAACTTGGGGCTCATTAGGAATCCAAGTAGCTGGTCAAGCTGGCATCCAGGCAGGGCCAGCAGGCTTAGCATTTAATATATTCAAAGGATTTATGAGTGAGTGGGACGAGTCGAGGCGCATCGAGAAAGAGCTCAAACAGAGAGAAGAGACGATCAAGGAAGGTATGAAAATTGAAGCCCAATTTAAGGATGGTTTAAAGACAAATCACATTCAGGTCAACCATGTAATAACGCGCCCAGACCATAACAACTTCCGCCTTGGAACTCATACGGTGGAATTTGAGCCAGGGCTTGATCCATTGCTGAAATGGGAACGTGTGACAAATGGACAGGCAATTATATCAATCAATAATAGGGACTTTAACAACAGGAGGGCAGACAACAAGGCCAAGCAATTTGCGCTTTTGAGGTTGACGAAAGAGCAGACAAAAGAGATGGCGAATATCCCAAACAAGAGTGATTATATTAATAACTTTATTCAATTCGAACGTCACACAGTAAATGGCAATAGCTTCGCTTTTGCAAGACTAGGAGCTCAGTCAAAATGGCTTAAAGTCACAAACGAGTCCCAGCATCGACTCACAGGAAATGGCAATGACCGAGTGAAAATCAAAAGAGATTATCAAGGCAACGATATTCATACGAACTTGATAGTTCGTACTTATCAAGGTGATGATGTTGTTGAAGGTGACGAAGGCGCCAGCACTTTCTATCTAGGCCAAGGGAATGATTACGTACAACCCGGGCTAGGCAAGGATGTTGTCAAAGGTGGTGAAGGAATCGACACAGTCAGCTACAGCAACATAGAACAAGCCCTGAAGATAAGAGCCCAAGATGAAAAGATAAGCGTAAAATTTGCAAAAGCAAAAGCAAAAGCAACAGATCCCATCATGGACGACACGCTCACAGAAGTAGAAAATCTATTTTTTGGCAAAAACGCTGATATCGACCTCAAAGGCCTAGCGCCCGCAGTGGAATTCTCAACAACTGATCCGAATCGAACAACCAATACTCAAGTCACCAGGTCGTTTTTGGTCAAAGAAGGCTCCACGTTTAAAGGATCAGAAGGAGATGAAAAAATCATCGTTGACTTTGATGCCAAGAAGGGAACCTCTAATACAGTTGACTCGATCAAGAAAGTATCAATCGATGGCCGAGGCGGAAGAGACACTGTAGTAATTAATGGCTTAGATTCGCACCTAGAAAATGGGCACAAAGTGTCTATTGATAGAACAAAAAAAGAGGTCAACCTCATTAAAGGTGATAGCAAGAAAACAATCGTTGGCTATGAAAACATCATGGGAGATCCAACAGTCATCACCAAAGACAATCAAGTTATTGAGCCGGAGCTCAATCTATCCAAGACTGCAGTAGAAGAGGTTAAAAAGGCCGACCCAGGTGTTAGCCCACAAACCCAATCTGATGCTGAGCCAACAACTACCTCCACATCAGCTGATCAGTCAATGATGTTTGATTCACTCACTGGAAACATTGTTGAATCCGCCAACAATGTCACCGGCACCGTATCGCAATTAAAAGGCGAAACTGATTCTCTTACCGGACAGACAATGACCAATGCAGATGCAGACAGCTCTGACTGGACACCAATGCATCACGATGCCGGCCTCAGTGAAGGGTACATGAATCATTCAAGAAATCCCCTTGCAGCTCAGCCCAATGGCATCAATTCCAGCAATGAGTTCACCATTTATCCTGAAACATTCAGCCGGCTGGAGGTCGATGCGATCGCAACATCCATGCCTGATCAATCTGTTATTGGCGATCCATTCGAGGCCGTGGGAGCTAACGCAACCTATCGGACAACGTCTGCGCCAGCTGGAGTTGTTGAGATGTTCTAGCAGTCATTTAAGACTTAATGATGACTAAAACGAATAGACCAAGCCCCGCTAAGTGCGGGGTTTTTTATTGCCCTGGATCCCTCGGCAGGATTTGAGTCACCGGATCAGGGTTGATCCAGCGGATCAGCCCGGAGTCGACATCAGCGATCTGAAAGAGGTTGTCCATGGAAGGGGCACGGGCACGCCGCAGCTTTTCTCCGGTCAGGTCGTCATGCCGCACGATCACCGTCATCCCTGGAGCAACGGCCAAAACGTGATCGATCTTGTTGAACCCAACGGAACCAAGCGATCCATCGTCCTTTGGCAGAACGGAGATGCTGTGCTGTTTCTCAACAACAAGCGCTACGTCGGCACTCACAGCAGTTCTGGTGATCGGGTCGCAGTGATCGTCGGTCGAGGAAACTTTCAGTTCATCGCTCCCTGAAGTCAATAAACCACCTGCCCCTCTCCGGAGGGAAGGCCTTCCGTTTCTCCATGCATCACGGCTACCCGTTCCAGCAGCCACGATTGGTGGTCGATTAACCCACTTAAGGCCATGCATGAACCCCGCTCTGCGCTGCTGCAGCACAACAGCGGACATTGGAAGGGTTGCTTCATCCGGCTGAGCAGCAGCGGCAAAGAGGAAGATCGTTTCCCGACATCGCTCCAGGTGCAAGAACGCGATGGCGTGATTGAAAACTGCCTCACCTACCTCTCCAGCGGTCAGCAGCGGTCGATGAATTTCGAAAACGTACCTTTCACCATGCAGGTGAATGCAAGTGGCGGATGGTCACTCGGCCCCAGTGCGATTACTCCCCTGGCCTGGGTAGGAGAACTGAGCGTCGTCCATGGCGAAGAACGGCGACGGCTTGTTGCGCGCCATGGATTCAATGGCCTGGATCAGGTGGTCTACATCGTTGAAACCAGGCAAGGCCGTGAACCAGAAGCACCGGTTCAGCCCTTGGAATGCACGACAAGAACCAGTGGCAACTTGATGATCTGGCAGCCCGAACCAAATGTGGAGCTCTTGCTCGATGCCAGAGATCGGCAAATGGGAGACGCTACGGCCTGCGGCCTGCGCTGGATCACTCCCCAGGGGGAGATCCAGCAGATCGTGCGGCGCTACGACGCCAACGGATACCTCGAGACCCTCTCGGAAACAGACATCTGGGGATGACGCTTGAGGGGCTATCGACTGCAGAAATCATCAAGCATGGATTGTTGGCACTCAGGCCAAGCGAAGGCAATCAAGTGAACACCTGTTTGGATGCACTCAATCCAGTTGCCAGCATTCACTGCCATTCCTGGTCATCAAACAAACCAGACTCGACTCCCTACTGATCACCCGATAGGTGTGACCATCTGCATCACTTTTGGATCTTGCATGCCAAAGAGCGTGGTCTTTGGTGTCGTGCAAGTCGGTCTGATGCCAGCCTGCATCGGTCAGCTCTTCGATCTGAAACACAACATCTCTTGGAATCTGTTTTCAAGATGTGCGGCTGAAACAGACATCTCGCGAAGCAACCGAAAGATCTCGGGATTGGTTCATGCCCATTCGCAGTTGATCAAGCGATCAGACTGAAAAGCCCTGATCAGCAGGCGATCCCGGTTTCAAACTGTCCAAGGCATATGCATTGCCCTGCAGGCGGTCTCGGCGAGCAGAGCATCACTGGATACAGACCGCATCTCCGTCTGCTTTGCACTCCGTTACAAAAGGCTGTAATATTGCTTCACAAGCAAAAAGCTCATGAGCTCTTCAACTCCTACCCAAGATCAGTGGTATCAAGATGCAGCTGCTAGCCAGATCAAGGGCGAGCGCATGGTGCGTGCAGAACTCTTGAACGGTCGCGTTGCCATGCTCGGATTCGTAGTGGGTGTACTCACCGAAGCACTGACCGGCCACGGCATCCTCAGCCAGATCACCTTCGGAATGTTGGGCCTCAGCTGAGCTCTGCTAATCACCTTCAGTCAATCCAAAGCACCTCCTGAGCAGCTGCTAAGAGGTGCTTTTTTGATGGGAACCTTCCGAACTGAGCCGTTTGAAAGATTCCGGAGTTTACCTAAATTTCAAGAGAACGGCTGCAGAAACGATGGCGCTTGTTTACAGCCAGTGGGCCGGTCCACTGCTCGACACCATCAACGCCGACATCGCCAATACATCGACACTGGCGTCGAGTCTGCTCACAGCCATCGTCTACGGAGCTGATCTGTTCGGCGACGAAGCCAAGTTTTTAACCGGCAACTTCGGCTTCGACGGATACATGGGCGTCCCACGCCTGATGGGTGCCAATGCAGAACAGGCGGCTGCGGAATTCAATGTGGCCTGGCAGACCCTTGATCCGGCTCTGAACCCATCCCTCAGGGCACTCACATCCGCCGCGAGCCTGGTGGGCGCGAGCGGCACCTATGCCACCAGACTGCTGCTCGCTGACACCATGCCACTGGTGTTCAGCTTTCCCGTGCTGCCCTCGTCCCTGGATGCCGACGGCAGTGACTTTGAAGTAACCCTCAGTGACGGCACAACGGTGACCCCCCAGATCGCGGGCCTGTTGCCGAACCTTGAGTACAACGAACGCCAGACTGTCGTGATCGATGGCGACTTCGGCAATCGCATCACACCTGGCAGTCCCGGTGCGAAGTACCCGATATCGGTAGCGATCGTCAACGACGGCACACCGCTGCAGATGATCGGCAGATCAGGGCCGGTGAACGCCGTTGGCCTGTCGATCGACAGCAGCAACTCCTACGTGGCCGGTAACGGGCCTCGACTGGTATCCGCGAAGCTCAATCGGTACAGCGATCTGGGAGAGGGCGGACCCGTCGGTGTCGGTTCTGCATCACAACACAACAGTGGCTCCGATTCCTACGGCGATCAGGCGCAGTACCGGTTACGGCTGTACACCAGCGCTGGTTTTTCACCAGACGGCATCGCGAGCTTGATGCCGAATGACTTCAGTCGATTTTTCCAGCTGAAGGCAACCACGGAAAGCGGTGAGAGCATCACGATCACTGAAACGGGAGTGTCCTATGCCATCGGGAATCAGGGCAGGATCACCGTGGTCGGCCTCGCTGATCTGGCAACGGCAGGCACTCCTTTGAATGCGGCTTATGTCGAGGACCATGACAACTACTACGACGTCATCCTTGAAGGTGATCTGAATGCCATCAAGGCACTCAGTGCTGTGCGCATGCCATCCGGAAATGGCTACAGCGCTGTGTACAACCCCGGTGGGCCCGGCAACAGTGCCGATGCTCCCGGTGCCGCTCCGGGACCCTTCACCGTGCCCAGCCAGGACCACAGCATTCCGATCAGCTTCGATCTGGACGGTGCCAGGCAGGTCACCTTTGTGGAAACCGACGGTGCCGTCCTGCGCAATCCCTGGAATCTCCGGCCTGTGGGAGATCTGCTGGGTACTGCTGTCGAAGACACACTCACAGGACAGACAATCCTGGCTTACGTGGATCCTCAAGACCATCGCTTCTTCAGCAGTTTCGAGGCGTCATCCTCAACAGCAACGGATCTTCCAGGCCAAAGAACTCAGCTGTCTGTGATTGATCTAATCGATATCAGCGACGCTGATGCGGAGAGTGATGTAATCGTCTCGGGATCCTTTAGCCGATCAGCGAACAACGTCTCCAAGCTGCAGTGGTACTCCGTCAGCGACGATCAGGGCACGGTGATCGATCCGCTGAGCGGATCACTCCTGAAACCCGGAGAGCCGGGGTATGCCACTGCTGCAGCCAGAAGCGCTGACCTAATCAGTGACAACGTACTGCGGCTTGAAGATTCCGTTATCGCTCCTTTCAGCATCACCCTCAAGGGCGGCTCGACCTATGCACCGCTGATCACCAATGAAGCGACTGGCGATCAATTCTTTGCCTTTGCCGCGGCCAATGCCGACGGCCTTACCCACTTCACCGGATTCGGCACCAACGGCTGGGGCGTCGAGGACGTCTTCGGAGGCGGTGATCGCGACTACGACGACATCATTGTTCGCTTCAGCCTGAGCAGTTAAACAACGCAACCATCTCCCAGTCACTCGTCCTTGGTCTGGCCTGACGCAGCGATCCTGGCGTCCGCCCAGCGTGCGAAAAAATAAACCCCCACAAACAAGGGCGTATAAGCCAGCCACATCCGTTCAGGTGCCAGACCACTGTTGTTGATCACAGTCAATCCGCCATATCCCACCAAGAAATAGATCCCAGCCCGTCGAAGGGCGCCCACCTGCTTGGGATTCATGTCGCTGCTCGTGTTGGGATCATCCTAAGAAGCTGGCTAAAGCCGGTCTGAGAAATGGCGATTGAATGGATTGGAGCCGCGGTGGATGACAGCCAGCAGCGCTGCAGGTTGAACGCGCCGTGTAGCGACATGAACGTCATCACTGTTCTCAAGCCTGCTATAAAAAGCATGTTGAAACTCTCAACACCGTTCACCTCGTCTTTGACGAGGCGCAGTTCGACTCAGGCCATGGAACGGGGACCTGAGCTTGCTTCGAGGAACCACCATGACACTGACCTACCGCGGCCAGAAGTACGTGCAGAACACCGCTGCCGCCAAAAGCAGCGAGCGTTCTGAACTCGTGTACCGGGGCCAGAAAGTAGCCAGATGAGTTCCGCCGACAGTCGGCACAACGCCCTGCTCAGCAGGGCCTTTTTCATGCATCTGCAGCAGCCCCTGAAACTCACCTGCAAGCTTCTGCTGCTGAGCGCCTGCTTCACGATCGCTCAACCAGACACGAGGGTTCATGCCGACAGCACGATCGCCCATTGCTTATTGAGCGATCAAAACCCTTCAGATCCGGTCGAATCAGGTCCGTGTCGGTTCAGCCAGCGCCAAGGAAACGTGTTCATTATTTTCGGCGAGCAGACATTCAACTTTCCTGACAGAGAAGCAGGAGTGCGTTATCAGCGCAGTAACCGCAAATCAGGCATCCGCTTCGACATGCCCGGAGGATCCACAGTTGAAGTGCTGTGGCGATGAAACCACAACAAGGATGGGATTGATCGGATCAAGCGGACCCTGAGCAGCCCACCCCCTGCTCCTGTCGACTAAGCCTTTGCTGTTGCTTCACAACCGGGAGGCGTCGCTGCTGAAAATCGCCCAGAGCCGCGGCAAGATCGTGCCGATGCCGATCAAGACTGTCAGCCAACTCAACAGCATCCTCGAATCCACTGCTGACACCACGCGCCTGAGTGGGGGCCATTGGATGAGCCGCATCACCCAACACTGCGACGTTCCCGTACACCAGCTGGTTCAGCGGTTCAGCATCCATGATCCGACCAGTCATAACGGTGCTGGGATCCGTCGACTGGATCATCTGCACGATGGACTCAGGCAATCCTTGCAAGGCACCACGCGGAAACGATCGCTGAGTGACTGAATCCAACCTCGACGATCCCCGAACGGCTGACGATGCAATGAAGAGACACCAATGGGTCTGCTCGCAGCCGCAAGAATCGGGTCCGACATCAAAGGCAGTGAGCCGAAGGGTGTCCTGACTGCCGTAGCGATGCAACGCACCACCACGCAGCAGTGAATCGTCCTCAGCCAGCGCTCGCCAAAAGCGCTGGCCCAGATCGATCAGAGGCCGCTCGACCTCGAGGAGATCCAACGTTCTGGAATGCAGACCATCGGCAGCAAGCAAAAGCTCACCATGCCAGCTGCGATGGGCTGAGTATTCAAGTTCAACGAGTCCATGCTGCTGGTGGATCCCTTGAGGAACAACATCCGGGACCACAGTTCCAGGCCTTAGAGAGGCTCTCAGCAACCCCAGCAACGTGCTGCTTCGAATCAGAAGCGGAGTGATCAACCCGGCGGTTGACTCTGTTCTGTTGCCATGAATCGAATCAGCATCAAAAAAAAGGGTTTCTGACTGACTCAGTCCGGCCTTGAGCAGTGCCTGTGTGAAGTCGACCAACCCAGACAGAAGAGGTGTGAGCTGCGCAGCAGGCGAAAGACAGAGTCCGTAGTCAGCCGAGTAAGGCCTGTTTGTGGTATCAAAAACCGTGACCTGATAACCGCGCTGCTGAAGAACAAGTGCCGTGAAAAGTCCTGTTACTCCAGCTCCAACAACACCAATCTGCACAGCTTTCAGACACCGTATTTCATTTGTAAGCCGGCTCCACCGTTTTGTTCTCCACCTCCACTGATGCCCTCCAATTCCTTCTCGTTCAACTGAGGGCCCGCTTCGAAGACATGAGACATCTCGAAACTGAATCCAGCCTCATCGGCAACGGAAAGCAGTGCTTCCTGAGACTTCTCTTGAGCGAGACGGTCGTTGAGTGTCTGCTGCAGCTTGTTGTCACTTTTAAGCGCAGATACAAACCCCCTGAAATTTTCTGCAGACATAGATGTATGCCAACTACAACAATGTTGAGCATGTCTAGCAGCTGAACTACGTGAAAGCTTCAATTCGTTAAACAACACAGGAAATCTTCGTTGTCTACAACGCACAACGTTGCCTTCAGGCCATCAGCAACTGATAGGCGTCATTGACACGGCGAAAAGCATCTGCTGATCCACCCAGATCGGGATGATGCTGCTTGACCAATGTCCGGAATGCCTGCTTGATGGCCTCCTGGGACGCATCCGTCTTCAACCCGAGAACCGACAGAGCCTCGGAACGCGCATCACCCGATCCACTGCGCCCCTGCTCGCTTGGCTCTCGATCCGTCGCTCGTTGATCACTGCGCGTCCGCCGACCGCTGCTGCCGGCGTGGCGATGATCTTGGCCCTGCCGATGACGGTGACGGAGTTCCGCCACCACCCTGCGTGGATCCTCATCAAGCCATTCACTGGCCGGTACCCCATAGAGGGCAAACGCCGCAAGCACCGCCGCGGTTTTCTTCGTGGACTTGCCCCCCACGGCAGCCAACAGATCAGTGCCAAGGCCACTGACCACCCGGTCAAGCCTCTGGCTCAAGCTGAGCTGAGAGTGAAAGCTGCTGCGATTGAGCTGGTCGATCAGCTGTTCAAGGCCGTGCTGGCGCAACGCACTCCAACCCGGCTGCATCGCCAGAGAATCTCCCCAGCGCTGCACCTGCGCAGAGTTCACCAGAGTCGATGGCTGTTGCCGGTTCCAATCACGGTCCGCATCACGCTGAGATCGCTGCCACTGCTGCCGGTGCAAACGATCAAGCTGCTGATGCAATCGCTGCACCTCTCGGCGCAGAGCGTCGTTTTCGCGCAGCAAAGCTTCCACATTGCTGGTGACACGTTCAGCGTGGTTCTGCCGGTTGCGATCGTCACGGGCTGACGATGACGGCGACCACTGGCGCGGATCAAAGCCCATGAAAACCGCGCGACGGCGACCGCTTCAGCGAATGCAAAGAGACTACGAGCCAAGGCGATGGGAGCGGGCACCATCCTTTGATGCTGACGGCAGGATGGTGCTCAACTGCAATTCGGCCCTTGGCGACTTCTCTGGTGACCGGTGCCAACAGGGGAATCGGTCTTGCTTACTGCCAACAGCTCCACGCTCGTGGAGACAAGGTGATCGCGGTCTGCCGTCAGTCCAGCGAAGAACTGGATGCCCTTGGCGTACGGGTTGAATCAGGAATTGAACTCACCAGCCCCGACTCGATCGCTGCATTGGTCAATGGACTGGCTGGCCAACAGCTGGACACAGTGATTCTCAATGCAGGTGTGCTGCAGTCAATGGGGCTGAGCGACCTGGACCCGGATGGCATCCGCCAGCAGTTTGAGGTCAATGCATTGGCACCTCTTCTGCTTGCCAGGGCGTTAATTCCGTTGATGCCTGAGGGATCAAAACTGGTACTGATGACCAGCCGCATGGGGTCGATCGAAGACAACAGTTCAGGGGGCTCTTACGGCTACAGGATGTCGAAAGTGGCGCTGAACATTGCTGGCAAATCGCTCGCAGTTGACCTGCAGAGCCGAGGCATTGCCGTGGCGATACTGCATCCTGGCCTGGTCAAGACTCGGATGATCAGATTCAACCCCAACGGCATCAGCCCGGCGGACTCTGTCAACGGACTGATTGCACGAATTGAAGAACTGACTCTTGAGAACAGTGGCAGCTTTTGGCACGCCAACGGCACAGTGCTGCCTTGGTAAAGAACAGCAGTTTCCATCAAAAAACCCCTGCATTTAGCAGGGGCTTAATAAAATCAGCAACCGTTACTGCTGATTGAATTCGATCAGAAATAGTTGCTGAGAGCGTCCAGCGATGACCAAAGGTACTTAACAACGATGTTGGCACCTACTCCAAGGGTCGCGATGAACGCACCGAAGAGAATCAGTTGGACGTATCCAACACGATCTTCCGGTGCCCAAACATCATGCTCCTGAATGGTTTTCAACCGAGGCCAACCTGGGAGAGGATTCCCTGACCGGTCAGAAGCTCAGTGCCGAGACCGATCACGAAGCCCATCATTGCCAGGCGGCCATTCCACTGCTCAGCGAAGGCAGAGAAACCAAATTTTGCGTTGTCCATCGGGAAGAATCGCGTGTGCACCCTTTGTAACAGATTGTGTCACCCCTGTGTGGGTCGGCGTGCAATTGGATAGTCAACCAGCCACTCGATCTATGGCAGGAGCCCCGATGGCACGGCCGCCGCAGCCTGATCGAGCATGGGTTGAAGGCATGCAAGATGCCACTGCCGTCAGGTTGACGATGGACCAGCAAACACCTGCCAAACCATCGCTTCAAGAGATTGTGCTGCGGGCTCTAAGGATTGCCGCAAGCACCGTTGCGATCGTGGAGCTGCTGCGCAACCACTGGACAGGGGGAGCTCTCGCGGCCATGGCATGGCTCCTGTTCTCACAGGTCGAGAGATTGCGCGGCTCTGCCGATGAGACCACCCGCGAAGGATCTGACTGAACATCTCATGACTGGGCCGATCCCGATCGAACAGGTCGCCGCCTTTGCCGAAGGTTCGTTTCAGGGCAACCCTGCCGCTGTTTGCCCATTGCTGACCTGGCTACCAGATCGACTGCTGCAGGCGATCGCTGCTGAGAACAATCTCTCGGAAACAGCCTTTTATGTAGGCAGTGGAGGTCACTACGCCCTTCGCTGGTTCACTCCCACCTGCGAGGTTGATCTTTGTGGCCACGCCACACTGGCGGCTGGCCATGTCGTGTTCCAGCGAGAGCCAGACCTGGAGATTGTGCAGTTCAGCTCCAAAAGCGGACCACTGACGGTTCAACGCAATGGGCAGCAACTCACTCTTAACTTCCCTGTGCAGCCGGCGGAACCCTGCGCCATCCCCAGGGGACTCAACCAAATCCTCGGCACCACCGCCATCGCCTGCCTTCATGCGGTGGATCTGATGGTGGTGGTCGCGCATGAGCGCGAGGTTCAGACCATCAAACCTGATTCAGCGGCTGTCGCCGCCCTTCCCGGACGAGGCCTGATCGTCACGGCACCCGGGGCAGACGTCGATTTCGTCAGCCGGTTCTTCGCACCGTCATGCGGCATCGAAGAAGATCCTGTAACCGGGTCGGCACATTGCACCCTGACGCCTTACTGGGCTGAACGACTCAAGCGCTCAAACCTGGTCGCCCGTCAGCTTTCGGCTCGAGGTGGACTGCTGCACTGTGCTTTGGCAGATGAAAGGGTATTGATCAGCGGTCGCGTGATTCCCTATCTCAGTGGTTTTTTACATATCTCTCCTGATCAGCTGGACTAAGTGATGCGAAGGCCTTTGAGCATCTACAGATGCAGTTCCAGGTCAATGAAAAACGGAAACAAACAAACAGCTAGGGCCTGCGATCAAGAACAGCCAGCCTGGATTAGCCGACACAAGGGAGTGACTGCATAAGACAACACTCTCTTAATGAGCACCCTCTACGTGAAATATCCAGTCGCAAAAGAGAGGTTATTGTTTGATGCAACCTTCAGAAATTGCGTCATTTCTGATGGACAGCATTGTTGCATCGTATGGCTCACCCACTGCAATAACGGCCTTCCTCCACTTCGCATAGCCACGTGGGTCCTGTGTTTCATCAACCCATCCAGGAACTGACTCCATGGCTGCATCCCTTGAAGCCTTCAGCTCGGCATACCTTTTGCCCATGGCATCGCACTTGGCGTAGTCGAGTGCTTTCGAAGGTTTGACTCCAATCAGAGTGGATGAAGCTGCAACAGCGCAACCAACCAACAACATGATCAGAGGTGAGGAGTTTTTCATTAATTCGAGGCGAAATAGCTTTAGGTTAATGAATTACTAGTTTATCGATCACGTTCTAAATAGCAATAACGAGTAGCAGTCGACGTATGTTTTCAACGATCGACGTCGTCGGCAATCAACGGCGGGCAACCCAGGTCCAGACGAACCAGACAATCACGCCGAGCAGTACCCAGGGCAGAAGCGCGCGTAGCACAATGACGGCCACAAACACAATCAGGAGACTGACAGCACCACGCTTGACAAGCGCCTTGCTTTCGTCAGTCATGTACTGCCAGCGGGGGATCAGAGACATCCTTGAAATTTTAGTAGTGGAATGACATCCTGAGATTATGTCAGTGTCTATACGTTGAAAATACGCTCAACGCACAGACTCCGCACAATCTTCGAACAACATGCGTAGAAGGCTTTGACCACGGATAGTGCACTATCCCTCTGGATGGTGTCAGTACCCCCTGGCAATTATGGGGTTTTTATTACCTGCCGAAGAGCATCAAAGTTGAAGCCGCCTACTGCAGCTTGCATCAGCAACAAAAACAGGGCAATGCGCTGATCAATGAGACGTTGGGTCCAATGCAGCCATCACTGCGCCTGTCGTTATCCCTGAGTGGTGCTGCTGCTCAAGAGGCAGTTAGTGCAGAAGACCTTGGCGAGATGGAGATCAATCTCAAAGACGCCAGCAACTCCATCTAGATCATTCCAGGAACATCTAAATTCATTGCAAGCAACGCTTCATCAGGCCACTGATCTTTGCCAAACAAAGCATCTCCGATAGTTTGCAATAGCGACTTGCCTTCACTTAATTGCTGACGGACACTGTATTCAATTTCCTCAAGCTCACTGTTTTCAAGATTCAAAGTTTCGATCAGTTCTCTATATGCCATGCGTTCATCAGCATTGATGTCCTGTTGATCCTCGGGATTTCGGGAAACTCCTGCCACTAATCCCGCGATTCGCGCTGCAAGACAGCGGTCGCCGTGAGTGATGAGCTGTTTGCCTAGGCTCGATAGTTGCGGAAGGTTCACTTGGGTTATCCGGGGTACCGCTGTTAAACCGAGGCGACCCGGTAGATCCAAGATCATTTTTTCTTCTTCCTTAGAGATGGAGCCGTCACTCAACGCGATCACCTGTGCAATCAACAGGAGTGTGGAGTGGCTTGCTTCATTCGCCATCTGTGGCCGACTCCTGTATTTCTCCTCTTCAGTCTGCTTTTAACTAGCAACTCCGGCAAATACTTGTTCAGAGGCAGCCATCAACTCCGACTCCCTGTCATTGGTGCCTTACTGAAGAAGCCAGTCAAACAAGCAAAAGCGCAGTGAAATCAACATTGACCAGGTTGGAAAACTCACGCTCTCACGGCCAGATCTCCCATTCACTGCGTCCAGGCATCTGATCAGGTCGCAGTCGCATGACGCCGACGACCAAGTGGCTCAATCCAATGCTCAACGACGTCCCGATGCTGGAGCCACTGAGGAGGAACTCGGCAGCCGAGATTCACAACGCCATCGTCCATCAAACGTCCAAGGCGAACTGCGGCAGCTTCTTCCGCTCGGGAAAAAACATGTTGATGAGAAGCGAGCCAGTCGACCTCATCTTCCGTGATCACGCCTGTAGACAGGCTTTCCAGGAACAGCTCACCGAGCGTCATCGGACTTTGTAACGAATTTGTTACATCATGACACTCGCGACGCTGCATCGCGAGTGCAGCCGCAAGCCCGACGCGCCGGCAAGCTCGCGACCCGACGTGACATTTTTTTAAGATTCGGCTAACAACTGACTGACTCATGCAAGTCAATCTTTCTCAGCAGTTCGAGGCTGAGTCGTTAAAGCGAATGATCGATTCCACCACCGATGTGCATGAGCTTCAGTCATTGGCTCGTGAACTGACCGACCTCTACATCCGTCAACGGGCTGCCACCGCCTGGGTGGTCTCGGAACAGTGACAAGAAAACGTCGGCATCACAGACGCATCAGGATTCCCATCGATTGATCAGCGTGAGAAGAACGCTCCCAGCGTTGTCGATCGAGTTGAAAGGCCATGACGGCGTGTGCAGAAAAGCGGACCGCCGACAGAACAGCCAGGCCTATACAAAGCGGACAGTGGAGCAATCCCATCGGTCAAGCCTGGGGTTGATAAGGCTCGATTACAAGATTGCTTGCCATTTCTTGACCTGATTGCCTGAAAACTCGAGGATAAACTCTTTAATACCTTCATCATGCGCTCATTCAGCATCGTTCTGCTCACAGCCGCTGGGTTGCTGACAGCCACCATTGATGTCGAGGCCAAAACGACTCGCAGCTTCAGTGGTTCAAGCCCAGCCGAGGTTGAAAAGAATGCTCGAAAAGCTGGCTACAGCTACCCGGACGGAGACATGAACTGCTCCAGCCGATGCAGCCAGCGCTGGGCCAAGGATTGAAACAGATTCAAGCAAGACACTGAACGGAGTAATGGTGAGAGCCACATCCCTAGTGGTGATGCCCAGCTCAAGCTGAACGAAGAAGCAATGGCTGGAGAGAGCAGAGAGCTCCCATCAAAAGCTTCATCACTCTGCGAGAAAGCATCAGCGCGGCCTTAGGGAATCGATCACTGAGTGCTTAGCCACGCAAAAGGCACTCGCTCTCCAGCCTGACTCAGTGCTGAACGCAGAACAATGCGTGATTGCACTGATTGCCGAACAGCCAACAGAAGATCAACACTGGGTATATCCAATCGGAGGCACCGGATGACGGAAGACACTCCACCTGAGCAGATCTGAGAAGCGATTCGGCTGTAAGTCACTGCTCCAGCGTTTCTCTCAACCAAGATGAGGTGCAATTGATCGAGTCATCAAGGCCGATCCGATCAGCCAAACCTCACGGAAGCCTGGTCCCAGATACTCACGGCAGGATTGTTCGCTTCTACTTTCTTTCGCTTCACCCACTGTCCTTCGCAACGAATTCAACCAGGATTCACGTTCAGATTCAGACAGGAAGCCAATGAACAAACGAGCGAGTTAGGCCGTTCCATTCATCGGGATGGTGCGGTCACCAAACCAGCAAATTGCTGGGGAAAAACCCCCGGAATTCAGCACCAACTCTGAATTCCGGGGGTTCATTCATGCGAACCAAAACAAGCTTTGCTCAACTGAATCTGCAGCACTGTTAACCGAGTATTTGCAGAGTGTTTGCGGAACAATCCTCAGCCGGCAGGCACATCGCGCAGAACGACAAGCGAGCCAGACATCTCCTAATCACGACCAGCATCAATCACACTCTGCTCAACAAGAGAAGCGTTCATGGCGGTCAAGTCAGCACACCATCCTGCGATCTGTGGAAGAGAGCAGGAGCTGCTCAATCTGATGCAGGAATCGACCCGGAACTGGCCATCATCAACCGAGCGCGGAGTTAAGGATCTGAAGTCGGCTTTCGCCTGCGCGCTGCATATGCATCAGCCCAGCGTGCCCGCAGGTCCCAATGGGGCTCTGATCTCGCACCTGCAGTACATGCTGGAGCACCCAGATGAAGGTGATAACCACAACGCTGAACCTTTCGCTGATTGCTACAAGCGCATGGCCGCTCTGATCCCGGAGTTGATCCGAGAGGGTTGCGATCCGCGAATCATGCTCGATTACTCAGGAAATCTGCTCTGGGGCGTCACGCAGATGGAACGCCGAGACATTACGGAAGCTCTTCATTACCTGGCCTGTGACGCTGAAATGAACAGGCACGTGGAATGGCTGGGCACCTTCTGGAGCCATGCCGTTGCGCCCTCCACTCCCATTCCAGACCTGGCTCTACAGATCAGCGCCTGGCAACACCAGTTCGCCGACCTATTTGGCGACAGCGCTCTCCAGCGAGTACGTGGATTCTCACTGCCAGAAATGCACCTGCCCAATCACCCGGACACTCTGTTTGCTCTAGTGAACAACCTGCTCGAAGCTGGTTATCGCTGGCTGCTTGTACAGGAGCACAGCGTGGAGCAGCTGGATGGTTCTCCCCTCAGTTGCCAACAACGCTTTGTTCCCAACAGGCTGGTGGCCCGTTCCTCCTCAGGCGAGGAGATCAGCATCACAGCCTTGATCAAGACCCAGGGGTCCGACACCAAACTCGTCGGGCAAATGCAACCGTGTGAAGAGGCGTTTGGACTCAGTCGTCAACGGCTTGGAAATACCGAGATCCCTTCTCTTGTCAGCCAGATCGCAGACGGAGAAAACGGTGGGGTAATGATGAATGAATTTCCGGAAGCCTTCCGTCAGGCCAATCGCCGCATTCGAGACAGCAACTCTGGTACTGCCTCACTCAATGGATCGGAATACCTCGAACAACTCGATGCACTGGGACTGAAGACGAGCGACCTTCCCCGCATCCAAGCCGTGCACCAACATCGTTTATGGCAGAAGGCTGGGGCGTCGGGTGGAGTGGAAAAGATTGCTGCAAGCATCGATGAGCTCAGATCAGCCAACGACGGTTTTTCGATGGAAGGCGCTTCATGGACTAACAACCTCAGCTGGGTCGAGGGATACGACAATGTGCTCCAACCCATGCAGCGCTTGAGCGCACGCTTTCATCAGCAGTTCGATCAGCAGCTCTCTGAGCAGCCGCGCTTGTCACAGTCACCAGCATTCCGAGATGCACTGATGCATCTGCTGCTACTGGAAACAAGCTGCTTCAGATACTGGGGGCAAGGCCAATGGACCCAGTATGCAACTGAAATCTACGATCAAGGGATGCAGCTCTTGGATCGGTAGTGTGACCTCATGGGTCGCTCAGGAGGCTTCAACACTGACGACGGGCAATAGTTGGCCTCCTCTCACAAAGCACAGCTCGACATAGACCACTGGATGGCGTGACTTGAGTAGACGAGATTCAAAAACTGGCTGTTTAGCCACAGTTATCGACGAACCACACGAGCAAGAAGCGGAACAGATCGCGAACAGCACAAACCTGGATCAGTAGGAATAGAAGGGGGCATGGGGGGGGGTCTTTTAGCGTTCGTGGAGGTACGTAATAGGCCTTCAGAAATTTGTTTTGGGATTTATGGGATCAAGGCCACAGGGCCGATGCGCTCGGACATGCATTCATCTCTCTCAAGAAAGGACTGCTGCCCAGGAGCCTTAGCGTCAACGGTTTCCTCGTGAGCCAAACCCTTTCAGGCACTGGGGTCTGACCCATTCACCAGAAGCTCACCAGAACTTACAGGGGCCTACACCAGAGCTGTGTAGTGGGGTTCACCTGAAGGGCTGTGACCTTGAAGGAGTCGAGGGGGCAACACCCCCAAGCATCCACTCCTTAGAGCCATGACTAATTATTATTGGAACAATTGCTATCGATGGTCCAAATCATCGTGGGATAAATATAATGCGCTGCCCAAAGACACAAAGAGAGCATTAACGGAAGGAGGTGAAAAGCAACTTTGGTTGCTGAAATATGAGAAACAGCTCGGTCGTCTTTGGCCTGGGTTGACGGAGCCACCCAAATCTCGGCAGATAGATTGTAAAACAGGGAATCCGATTGATTCCGA
>QCUI01000040.1 GCA_003210775.1 Synechococcus sp. AG-679-A04 | reverse complement strand
AGGGAGTCGAACGTTGCACCAGGTAGACGGTGGCGCGCGATCTCCAGGAATGTTCGAGGAAGGGACTCTCCGGCAGCGCGGCGAACGGCAGGATTGTCCCGACGCTGTTGTTGTTCCTCCTCGATTGCTTTCAGGAAACGATTGGTGACATCGCGTTTAGTGCAGGCTTTGATCAACGTGTCACGGTCACCTTTAACCTGCTCTAACTCGCTGATGCGACGCTCAAGGCTGACCAGCACTTCGGCAGCTTCCTTGCTGATGTTGCCCAGTTGCACATCAGAGAGAAAGGGCATGTCAGCAACGAAGACCTTGCCGTGGTCTTTCAGCGCAAGAAAGGTCGGTCTCGGTCCGCCCTGCCGGTGAGCCCCGTTCTTGTCATATCCGGAACTGACGGGGCGCCTTGGAGGGGTTGGACCCGCTGACGAACGTCGTCTGGTTGCGCGCTGAGGTCTATCAAATGGCATGGCTTACTAGGACGTATGTCACGACGCATTGATCGATGCAAGATCGATCTGTCTGCCTGGAGACTAACTGGGTTGAAAGGCCGCAGTGCGCTTTGTCGTCCAGCTGTTGGAGATTGTTGGATGCAGGTCTGTTTCAGGCTGGTAAGCCGAGCACTGGGGAGTCTTCTTGGCCAGCAGAGGCCATGATCTCGCCAATATCCCATGCCTTGAATCCCTGGCTCTCACAGTGTTCGCGTGCAGCCTCGACCGCCGTGCCAGGAAGCACTAGGCAGTAGCCAATTCCCAGATTGAAGGTGTGCCAGAGATCGCGTTCCTTGATCTCTCCTTGGGACTGAAGCCAGCTAAACAGTTCCGAGCGCGGCCAGCTCTCGGGATCAACCCTGGCGATCAAGCCGTCCGGCAGGCAGCGAGGAAGGTTCTCGGGAATGCCTCCGCCTGTGATGTGGGCCATGGCATGAAGCGGAGTTCTTGATTCGATCAACCGCTTCACGAGTGCCGCGTAGAGGTAGGTGGGCTTCAAGAGTGTCTTGATTAGATGTTGACCGTCGGGACCGAAGCGTGTTTCGGCGGACACGCCTTTGGTCTCGAGAATTTTGCGAACCAGGCTGAATCCATTGCTGTGAACTCCGCTGCTGCTGACTCCAAGGATGCGATCGCCGCTTCGAACTTGGCTGCCGTCAATCACCGCCTCTTCGTCAATCACGGCGACGCAGAAACCCGCCAGGTCGTAGCGGCCTGGAGGATAGAAGCCAGGCATTTCGGCCGTTTCCCCGCCGAGTAATGCGCAGCCGCTCTGGCGGCAGCCATCGGCGATGCCTTCGACCACCGTGGCCATGGCATCAGGACTCAAGGCTCCTGTTGCCATGTAATCAAGGAAAAAGAGGGGTTCAGCGCCGCTGGTGATGACGTCGTTGACACACATGGCAACCAGGTCAATCCCCACGTCGTGGTGTCGGTGATGCTCCTGGGCGAGCTCAAGCTTGGTGCCAACCCCATCGGTTCCTGACACCAGCAGTGGACGTTTCAGCCCCTGCGGCAGTCGAATCATGCCTCCAAAGCCGCCCAGTCCGCCGATGACCTCTGGACGATGAGTTGCTTCGACACCGGTTTTGATCCGCTGCACGAAAGCTCGCCCAGCTTCAACGTCCACACCGGCGGCTCGGTAGTCCATCAGCAGCAGTAGTTCTGCTCTGATCCTCTCCTTTTATGAGCGCAGCGTGTGTGCTGCTCTTGTGCCGCTGCAGTCGCCGGTCCTCTGGTGATCAGCGGGGCTTGTTGCTCGGATTGCCTGAGCTGATCAATCGATCCTCGGGGCGCTTGCTCGCAGCCCAGTTGCCGCACCCTCTCCGGGAAGCTCATCAGCGTCTTGGCCTGGTTCGCGTGAACTCTTCTCCGCCTGCAGGAGCGTTCAGAAATTTTTAGGTTCGAGGCACTTTTAAGCGTTTTGGTCGCGGTTCACATCGGTCTTTGACAACCGAAGTGAAGGTCTTTCTCAGCCCGCCGTTTGACCCACTGTTATGGCTCGTTTTCTTCCTGCCATTGCCGCATTCGCTGGCGTCTCCCTGACCGGTCTGGCTCTCTATCCGGTCCTGGCCCGGGACCTTGATGGCTTTGAGATCACTGATCCGCTGGACTTGGTGCTGCCTTCCGAGCCGGTTTCCGCTGTCGAACGTGCTGACCCACTAACGACTGACCCACTAACAGCCATCGCCGAGCCTGAACCAGTCGCGATACCAACTCCTCCGGAGCCGCCCAAGCCTGTTGTTCCGCTCGTGATCTCCACACATTCAGGAGAAGCCAGCTGGTATGGCCCCGGTTTTTACGGCAATCGCACCGCCAGTGGAGAGGTGTTCCGTCCTGGAACGATGACTGCCGCGCACCGCACATTGCCCTTCGGGACTCGTGTGCGTGTGACCAACCTTTGGAACGGTCGCAAAGCAGTGGTACGCATTAATGATCGTGGCCCATTTGCTGGGGACAGGGTGATTGATTTGGCGCATGGTGCGGCAAGTGAACTGGGATTGACGAGCAGTGGCATTGCCCAGGTTCGTCTTGAGGTGCTTCGCTGAGCCTTCGCGTCCTCCGAACTGGCTCAGAACTCACTGCCTGGCGTGCATCACGGCTTGGCCCGATTGATTTCGTTCCCACAATGGGGGGGCTGCATCAAGGTCACGCCCGGCTGATCCAGCGTGCAGTTGTTGGCTGTCCGGAGCCGGGATCAGTCTTGGTGAGTGTGTATATCAATCCTCTGCAGTTCGGAGAGGGGGAGGACTTTGATCGCTACCCCCGCTCTTTTGAGGCTGACTGCCTTCTGGCACAGCAGGCCGGTGCAACTGCAATCTGGTGTCCGGATGAGCGCCAGATTTATCCGCAAGGTGTCGCGTCGGGCTGGCGGGTTCTAGCGCCGTCAGCCTTGCAATCGGGTTTGTGCGGCCCCTGGCGACCAGGCCATTTCGATGGAGTCGCCACCGTGGTCAGTCGCCTGCTGGCACTAGTCCAGCCAAGGCAGCTCTGGCTGGGTGAGAAGGATTGGCAGCAACTCACGATTGTGCGCCGGATGGTGAGTGACCTGGGTTTGTCGGTTCGGGTCAGGGGATGTGCCACCGTGCGAGAGCGTGATGGTCTGGCTGCCAGTTCGCGCAACCTGTACCTGCTTCCAGCTGAGCGACGCATCGCGGCATCGATCGGAGCCGCTCTCCGCTGTGCTGCGACGCAACTTCAGAACAGGCTGACTGGCCAGAGGGATGTTCTGATCCAGCTCAGACGACAGCTCGAAACCGCAGGCCTTGAGGTGGAGTATGTAGAGGTTGTGGATCCATCCACGCTGCAGCCTGCTGCGGAAATGCAGTCCTTGCGCCTTCTGGCCGCGGCCGTCTGCTCTGGCTCCACACGCCTGATCGATCACATTTTTGTCATGAGCCGTTCTCCCATCGTTGCCATCGACGGCCCCGCCGGTGCTGGAAAGAGCACGGTCACCCGGGCCTTCGCTGAACGCATGGGTCTGCTTTATCTCGATACCGGCGCCATGTATCGGGCTGTGACCTTATGGGTTCAGGATCATGGGGCTGACCCGGCCAATGCAGAAGCTGTCGAGCGGCTTCTGGAAGGGTTGGAGGTGGATCTTTCGCCGTTGCGGAACGGAGTGCAGACCGTCTGTGTGAACGGCAGGGATGTCACCGATGCAATCCGTGATCCCAAGGTCACCGGTGCGGTGTCGTTGGTGGCTGCCCATGCTTGCGTGCGAGCACTGCTGACGCGGCAGCAGCAGCGTCTCGGCGAGCAGGGTGGCCTTGTGGCTGAAGGACGCGATATCGGCACAGCTGTGTTTCCGGATGCCGAGCTCAAGGTGTTCCTGACGGCGACTCCTGAAGAGCGGGCCCGTCGCCGTGCCAAGGATCTAGAGACACGCGGGCATTCCGTGCCTGCGCTCAGTGAACTCGAAGCGCAGATTGTTGAGCGAGACCAGCTGGATAGCACCAGGACGATTGCGCCTTTAGTACAGGCTGAGGACGCCACCGAGCTGATCACCGACGGAATGGGGATCGAGGCCGTGATTGACGCACTCGAGGACCTGTTCCGCGGGCGGGTTGCAGAAGAGGTCTGGCCCACTCCAGAGCGCTGATCGCTATTCAGGGCTGAATGGTTGCTGCTTAATCGTGATCGCTCAGTTCATCGAGCATCGCTGCGCAGGCATCTTCCAGTAGATCCAGCACATGATCGAAGCCAGCATCCCCTCCGTAATAAGGATCAGGAACTTCGCTTTCGCTGTAGCGCTCCCCGTAGCTCAGCATCGGCCGGATCTGGGCGGTGGCCCTTTCCCCTGCTTCTCGGGCTAGGCCGCTGACAGCCCCGAAATTGTCGTCGTCCATGGTCAATACCAGGTCGAACTCTTCCAGGTCATTGAGGTCGATCTGACGGGCCCGGCTTGGCAGATGAATGCCACGCCGCTTGGCCGCGGCCTGCATCCGACGGTCTGCAGGATTTCCCACATGCCAGCTGCCGGTGCCGGCGGAGTCCACCACGAAGCGATCGTTTAATCCTCGTTCGTTCAGAAGATGGAGGAACACCCCTTCCGCAGCGGGTGATCGGCAGATGTTGCCGAGACAGACGAAAAGTATTTTCACGGTTTTTTAAGCAGTCGTTGTCAGTCCTTTTGAGGCTCCTGGATTAAGGCGCAAATCAATGGTTTCGCAGGTTTGAAAATTTAAAAAACATTGGGTGACTTTATTTCAGATAAAGCAATGTCGATGCGTTTCGAAATCACCGGGTCACCTTCTTTTGCCCTTGATTCAAGCAGAAGGTCTCTAGCTCTGCTGTTGCCGATGCCTTCTAATGCGATGCATGCGCTGTAGCGCAATCCCCAGTCGTCAGGGTATTGCAATGTCCAGCTCAGTTTATCCATTGTGATACTGAGTGATTTGCAATCAGCTTGCTGAATCCAGTCAATGTCTCCAAGTGCACATGCCGCTACGCGTCGGATGTTGCCCTGGCAGTGATTGCCGATTTCGACTCCAACAGCATCAATCAAGGCTGGTACATAATCACCTTCCTTTAACTTTGCCATGGCTTTGACAAGGCCCATTTTGATGTCTTGATCTGATTCTGAAAAGTACAGATTGTGTAGATCTCCTTTGATGCTTTCCGGGCTTTCGGTAAGCAATCTGATGCCTTCCTGGCGTTCCGTTAATGACGGCGATCCGAGCTTCTGAAAGGCATGCGAGAGTATATCTGTTGTTGATTTGAGTGATTGCTCGGGGTTGGTAGATTTTTGGATCTCTTGATTGGTGAGCAAGCTACCCGCAAAATTTTCTCTGGTTAATTCATCAAGTGTTTTGAAGAGAGAATTATGCACTTCTTGATTCTGCGCCCCTTGCTCATTTCCTCCTTTAGCTGATTTGAGTAGCGAATCGCTCAGGATTGACCTGATGACATACATTTTGACGTTATTGGGGATTGGGGCCACCAGGATGGATTTTGCTGCTGAGATTGTTCCGATTCGAGCAAGGTCAAAGGCTGCTGATTGCCTTACAAACCGATTCTCGTGATTCAGGAGGGCAATCACTTGATCGAGATAGCTTTTCTCGCCAGTGCATTCATAGAAGAATGCTGCTGCTGAGCTCACCACTCTCTCGCAGTCTGATTGAAGGAAAGGCTTGATTTTCTCAGCAACCTGCCAAACTTGATTTGATGCCAGTGCTTCAATGAGGGCTTCTATTGGCTTGTTATCAATATCTTTGTCTAGGTAGCTGATCAGTGAACTAGAACATTGATCATTTTTGATTTCTATCAATGCTCTCAATGTTGCTTCATGGAGTTGAACATCATTGGTATTCAGTGTTTCAAGAAGTGAGTGAATGCAACTTGCATCTTTGATCATCCCGAGCGATCGTGCTGCTTGCCTTCGCAGTGGGTAGCCACCTGTGGAGGTCACCTCTCGTTCATCCTTCAGGCAGTCGACCAGCTTGGGGATTGCTTCGATCGCTCGGTGTTTGCCCAGCCACCAGGCGCCGTGATAGCGAACACCAGCATCTTCATGATCTAGGGCTTCAAGGGCTGATTTTGTTGAGTTGATTGGGATCAAGTCTCTATTCTGCAGCGGCAGCTCTTGGGCTTTAGCTTAAAAGGCGGAGTCCCTGTTCTGTTTCTCTGAAAAAACAGCATCATGCCTGGGATCTTTTTTCGGAGGGTTGATACCACTTTGCTTCCCATGATGCAGTCTTCTTGAAGCGAAATTCACCTGCGATTGAGCCCCAGCATCGCTCTTTGGTCACGGGGTCTTGTCCACGGTCAAGCGTTGAAAGAGTGTCTCGATCCAGGTGGAATGAGCTAACAAGAATGGTGTCTTTGCCGTCTCGTTTGACAATGCAGCAAGAGCCTGGCTCTATTTCTCCATGATATCCGTCTTCTCTTTCGGTAACTTGGTAGTGGCAATTGTTCAATGCTATGAGGTCTGATTCTTTGATCTGCTTTCGTAGGTTGATGTCTGTTGTTGCTTTTGAGAATTGGTCGGGTTCCCTAAAAATATGGTTCCAGAGTTTGATGATTCCATTCTCAACTTCTTCTGCTCGTATCATTCGTAATCGGTATGGGTTTTTCGGATCGACTGCATAAGTTTGTTCCAGAAGAATGGATCCCTGCTGAAGATGCTCTATTGGTCGATATTTAAGAAAGATATGAGCAAACAATGGAGGGTTATCAAAGGCTTGCTGTTGATTGCTGTACTCTCCGCATAGAAGGTCTAGGAATCGTTGCAGAGATGGTTTCATCAGTGAGGTACTGAAAAAAAAAGCCCCCAGATGGGGACTTATGGAGAGTCTGAACAACGATGTTGTTCAGATCAGGGCGTTGATGGCGTAGTCGAGATAGCTGTTGGCTTCTGTAGCCGCATCACCAGAAAGACCGTGGTTGGCCTTGATGTGCTTCAGGGCTTCAACGTACCAGGTCGGTGAGAGCTCAAAGGTCCGGTTGATTTCGGCAAGGCCAGCAATCAGGTAGTCATCCATAGGGCCTGTGCCTCCAGCAACGAGGCAATAGGTGACCATGCGCAGGTAATAGCCGATGTCTCTGGAACACTTGGCTTTGCCTTCAGTGGTTGAGGCATAGTTCGAGCCTTCCATCTGGGTGGTGAAAGGGAACTTGGTGTAAACAGCTTGTGCAGCTCCGTTCACCAGGGCATCACCCTTGGCAGTGAGAGCCTTGGCAGCCTCCAGGCTGGCTTTGGCGCGTGTAAAACGACCGGAAGCAGCTTGCACTTCGGCGTTGGTGAGGAAGCGACCCTGAGAATCTGCTGCCGCGACGGCTTCGGTGAGGGGGGTTTTCATGATGAAGAAGGATTTAAGCGAAAAAAGGGGCTATCGGTATCAAGCGACAGAGGCTGCTGCGCGATCGAAGTAGGTTCCGATCTCACTGTTGAGAGATGCGCAATCACCTGAGGTGATTCCGTCTTTGTCGTTGACGATGGCCAGTGCGGCTTCTTTCATGAGGTTGACGCCAGCGGCTACAGATGCGCCTGGTGTGCCCAGTGCCAGGTAGGTCTCACGCAGGCCATTGAGGCAGCGATCTTCCATCACAGACGCATCGCCGGTGAACACCGAGTAGGTGACGTAGCGAAGGATGATCTCCATGTCGCGCAGGCAGGCAGCCATTCGACGGGAGGTATAGGCGTTGCCGCCGGGGGCAATCAGTGCAGGCTGTTGAGCAAACAGAGCACGTGCAGCATTCGCAACGATTGTTGAGGCGTTGCTGGAAATGCGGTTCACGGCGTCCAGACGCTTATTGCTGTCAGAGACGACGGCGGCGAGAGCATCAATCTCGCTGGTGTTGATGAACTGTCCCCGGGCGTCGGCCTGGGCGACAACCTTGGTGAAGGCGTCGAACATTTGGAACTCCTCTTGGCAGCGTCTAAATGGGTGTCACAGACACCGGAGGGACATCGTAAAAGTCCCGTCGGGGTCAAAAGCAATTCTCGCTAAGTGGTCGAAGCGCACCCGATTGCTGTTCATAATGCTTAACCCCCAGTCCAGGCAGGGTTTTGACCAGCTCAGAGCAGGAAGCCAGCAATCAAAGGTCAAACAGCACATCGTGGATGTACGCCTCGGTCCATTCACTGCCATGGAATCGAGTCAGCATTCCCCTGGCAGGGTCTTTCTCGGCTCTGTAATCGGTGTAACGCCGTTGCCCAGCCAGGAGATGCTCCATGCGTTGATCGCAGACAGGCTCGGCTGCAGCGGCGAGTTCCAGGTAAAGGTTGAGGTAGTCATTGAAAGCTGGTCGCACCACGCTTTTGATGAGCTGATCACCTTCTTCTCCCAAGGGCAGTCGTGTCCAGAGGAACCCCGGCGAGAAGAAGGGCTGGGCTTCATCAGGAATTGGACCTCCGTCTGGTAACTGAGAACGCCAGCGATCAAAAATCGGCATCAGCCGATCCCAAACGCCTTGGGTGTGTTCGTTGTCCTGCTTGTCAGCCGGTTGAAGATCGAGCGCGAGCAAGTGGCCTGACGGCAGGGTGACAAGGTCTCCGCCGAAGAAGGGCAGGTCATATCGCGGCAGCGGATTGATCACGAAGTTCAGAACCGATGCGGACGTGCCGGCACTGACGCAAGCTGCCCTCACCTGACGGAACTTCTCGCTCTTGCAGGCCCAGGTGGCCGTGGTCACGGAGACAGGTTTCGCTTTCGATCCTGTTTGATCCTGTCTGAACAGAAACGCATCATTCACCGGATAGGGCTCGATTCCTAGCTGCTGCAGCGAGTTGACAGCGTCCTCAAGGAACGGCTGCCAGCTCCAGCCTTCAATGGCAACAGGATCAAGGCTGTTGCGTCGGGTTGAACTCATTGCTTGGCGGATGCTGGGAAAAGAAATTCGCTCAGGAATCGGTCGGACCACTCTTTGCCGAAATGACTGGTGAAGAGTCCGTGAGCTGGATCCCGTTCGGCGCTGTAAACGTCGTAGTTGTCCTGGAGGCGTTTCACTTCATCCGACTGAATGAGCGCGTCGGTTTTCAGAGCGGTGTCGTGAAGCTCCCAGTAGGCCTTCAGGAATGCACTGAATGCAGGCGGCAATGACGTCTCCGCTTGATCAGCTCCGCCACGACAAAACAACAACCAGGATGAGAAATACTGATTCGGGTCGAACGAGCGCATCGTTTCCTCACCGTTTAAGTCAGGAAATTCCTGATTCAGTTGCTTGAGCCCGGAGAAGTATCGATCGAGATACTTTGAATCCTGGACCAGAGGTTGGAAATCGAGAACGGCAACGAGCTTTTGCCGCGCACCAAACCAGAGCAGGTCAACGCCCATCAGGGGATGGTCAAGGCTGTAATCGGGATAGGCAACAGAGTTCAGGACCTGCAGCTTTTCACCAGCATCAAGCCTGGTGACCCGCCAGCGACGGAAATTCGGGACCTCCCAAAGCCAGCTACGAATCACGCTGGTGCCTTTTTTGGATTGGCATTCCTCGAGCCCAGCGGGCACGTCAATGGCCTTACCGCCTCGTTGCTGGATGCCGTGGTGAAGTTCCTTGAGAAATGGGTCAAACACGTTTCAGCTCTCCTGGATTGGAGGATTGTTGTCAGCTCTCTCTCTGGTTGCTGACGACAGTGCAGCAATGTCAGCGTTACTGGGGCAGCGAAATTCTGTGCAGTAGGTGGTCATGGCGACACCGTTGAGAAACTGCACCGAGCTCACTCGCATTCTGATCTGATCGTTCACAAACCAGCATCGTTCGATACCTGTGTTGGTGTCATATCGAGTTTTAATCGTCAGCACGCCATCGTCTGCAAAGGAATAGGTGCTGACGACCGATTTTTTTTCTACATAACCTACATCTCTCAACAGAAATCCTTGACGGTGGTCTTCTGGATTAGGGGCATCGACAACCACTGCGGCGTAGTCGTTATTGCGAGTGTCTTCCATCAGATTGCTCTCCCACCAAAATCTGGCCCCGCCGCTGGTATCGCTGATCTTCACGTTCAGCGCTGAACAAACTTGTTCAACAACGGGGTCATTGGTGTCGAACGGTTCGATGATCAGATTTGAATCTGCAGCTTCATCGTCTTGGCAATCCAGGTGATGGACAACTCGGCGATTCAGCCAAGTACCCCGACTTGCTTCAAAAAAGCTGGCCATCGTCATTGGGGTTATCCCCTCTGGTCTCATCATTGGCCGCTCTGAGCATTTCTTTGCGCCTTAAGTTGATCCAGCACCTCATCGATTCGTGTGAGCTCAGGATGTTCGCTGAGCGTGGCGTCAATTTTCTTTTGGGATAAACGAAGTTTTTTACCCAGCCCTAGAACGTCGTTATAAAGTCGTTCTCGATAGGTGGATAGTTCATCAATCGATTCCTGCAATTCTTCAATGCTGGGTGCTTGCTGAGGAGGTTGATCCGCCATGCTGAGCAAATGAACAGAAAAGCGAGTGTGAGCCTACCCGCCCACTGAAGCCCAAGCGTTGCCTGCGTTGCGATTGGTGATCTAGTGGTTGAACGGACAGATTTTCCCTTGATTAGTGCCTTTTGTACGGTTCGTTGCTAGGGCTCTTGGGACCTCGAAGCCTGTTGAGGGCCTTGTTGAGCTCACAAGGTGACGAACTCTTGCGTGATCAGCTGATCCCGAACCACTGCTTGGTTGACCCGGCTTAGCTTGTTAAAGCGCTTCCAACCCCTTGGGTTTTTCAGCCATCGGCTCAAGACACCTTCAAAGGCCTTGTTTCAGTGGTTGCCTCTCGGCATCAGAAGCCTCTCCCCCACAAAACTGTCTGGCCCCAAATGCTCGACGCATTCTCCCGTTCGGTCGTCAGCGCTGACGCCAAAACCGCACCTGTAGGTGGTAGCGACCTCGCTGTCCTTCGCAGCTATGTCAGCCAAGGCAATAAGCGCCTGGACGCTGTCAACGCCATCACCTCCAACGCCTCCTGCATCGTTTCCGATGCTGTGACCGGCATGATCTGCGAGAACACCGGTCTGATTCAGGCTGGTGGTAACTGCTATCCCAATCGCCGCATGGCTGCATGCCTGCGCGATGGTGAGATCGTGCTCCGCTACATCAGCTATGCGCTGCTTGCAGGCGACGCTTCCGTGCTGGATGACCGTTGCCTGAATGGTCTGAAAGAGACCTACATCGCTCTGGGAGTTCCTACCCAGTCGGCTGCACGTGCCGTGGCCATCATGAAGGCTTCAGCAACTGCTCTCATCGGCGAAACCAACTCTCCTGCCTCTGGCGGCAAGCGTTTCCGCAAGATGGAGACCACACAAGGCGACTGCTCAGCTCTTGTTGCTGAAGCTGGTTCCTATTTCGATCGCGTGATCGGCGCCGTCTCCTGAACGGCTTCTCGCTTTCTTTTCAGACACTCTCCCTCTTAAAGGAACACATCAATGAAGTCCGTCGTTACAACAGTTGTGACTGCTGCAGACGCAGCAGGTCGCTTCCCTTCCCAGAACGATCTTGAAGCCGTTCAGGGCAATATCCAACGTGCCGCTGCTCGCCTTGAAGCTGCTGAAAAGCTGGCTGCCGGTCTGGATGCCGTGACTCGTGAAGCCGGTGATGCCTGCTTCAACAAGTATGCCTATCTGAAGCAGCCCGGTGAGGCTGGTGATAGCCAGGTCAAGGTTGACAAGTGCTACCGCGATCTGGGCCACTATCTCCGTCTGATCAACTACTGCCTCGTTGTTGGCGGCACTGGTCCTCTGGATGAGTGGGGAATTGCTGGCGCCCGTGAGGTGTACCGCTCACTGAGCCTGCCTACCGGCCCCTACGTTGAAGCACTCACCTACACCCGTGATCGTGCTTGTGCGCCTCGTGACATGAGCCCTCAGGCTCTCAACGAGTTCAAGTCCTACCTGGATTATGTGATCAACGCTCTTTCCTGAGCTTGATTCTCAGCAACCAGCAAAAAGGGGGTGCTTAGGCGCCCCCTTTTTTTTGATTAGTTTTCTAGGGATTTTTGGAGTCGATCTATCGCAAGCTGTAAAACGTTGCGGACTAATGGGTCAGATTCGCTTTCGAGTTGTGTTTGAAGATTAGAAATACTTGAGCTGCAGCCGAGCTTCATCAGTGATAAAGCAGTGTTTTTCCTGACCAAACTCTCCTGATCTGAGAGAGCAGAGGAGAGTAAAGGTAATGTCCATTCTGAATCCTCAAGATTTCCAAGCAGGATGACCGCTTCAGAACGAATTTCAGCACACGAATCCAGAAGAGACTTTTGAAGCAGGTCTCGATCCTCTTGGGAGTTTAGGGATTGAATCTGACTTGCAAGGGCTGATATTGCTGCTTTTCGAACTCTGGCATTGTCTGAGGTCAATGCACCTTTGAGGGTTTCTGGGGCTCGATCACCAATGATCGTGAGTGCCCAATTCGCTAGGCCAATTTGCATTTCTGTGCTGTCGACATTTTCAACGATGCTCAGAATTGCTCCGATTGATTCCTTGCCCATGGATGCCATCGCTCCCATGGTTGAGCCTTGCACCACTGAATCTGTATCAGTCAGAAAAGTCGTCAGTAGATCTGGCAGGCTATTCCGGTCAGCAATCAAAGTCAGAGTTTTAGCAGCTGCTCTTCTCACTGTGACTTGGTCACTGCGTCGCATGGCCTGGCACAAAGCAGGAACAGCTGCTTTCCCAATCGAGCCCAAGCCCTCGGAAATTTGACGGCGAAGCAGCCCTCGAGGATCCCCAAGCCCAGCTACCATGATCGCGATGGAGTCTGGATCAGCGTCAATCGGCAATCCTGCGCTCAATTTTTCTTTGAGATGATTGGCAAGATCAAGGGCTTCTTCTTGACTTAACTGTGTTTCAGCGAAGTCATTCATTGAGTCCCTTCATCACACTTGACTTTGACCATAGCCCAAACCATGACCGTTTTTATTGTCTCTCATAATCTTCAGATCACATCAGATAGTGTTCCTGCAATATCTGCTCAAGCGTTAGCTGATGGATTGAAGGGGCAATCAAATGCTTTTGATCATGCCGAAGCTTTAAATCATCCGCATTGGCTCATTCGTTTAGAGTCTTCTTTATCACCTGAAGAAATGGCCAAAGAGCTCGTTCAGGCATGGAAAAAATTTCGAATTTCTTCTTCTCATAGCTCCGAGCATCATTGGCTTGCTCTTGGAGGTCGTAAGGATTCTCCGGGATCATCTGGTTCCCCACTGCAAGATGGATCTTGGGGAGTTGATGTTGTTGAATGTACAAATCCTGATCAATTTCTGCTTGGCATCAACTGGGAAGCACTGAAAAGTGGACGACCCAGCGATGCAGTCTTTGAAATCAAGGCCTAAATCGAGTTAGTCAGAATTGTTCTATTTGCGTCGTTGACGCCGATTCCTTTGGTTTGACTTTTTATCCGCTTTAGTGCTTTCAGCTTTATTCTCTGATTTCAGCTCCGTGATCTTGGGGCTGGACGATTTTGCTGGCGATAGTTCTACACTCTTCTCTTTCAAGTTGCTCTTGCTAGTAGTTGCTTGAGCTTGAGGCTCGCTTTTTGCGTAATCTGTATTCAGCGCAGTAACACTAAAGCCAGCTCGATGCATCACTTGCATCCCCTGGCATAGACCATTGAATGGAATGTTGAAATGTACGGACATCGACGGCCTTGAACGATTCATGGTCGTTGTTTGTACGATGAATCGTTTCCCAGAAAAAGGTCCCACAATGTTCAAGTAACTGATGCAACTCTATGCTGTTTTCGCTTCTCAATGCATCGAGTTAGTTTTTTTTGACTAGATTGAGTTTAGTGAAGACATCTTGCTTGATTTTAAGGTACAATTTATACGCGATTTTACTCCTTGATGACAGGTCGTTTTGACAATATTCATCCCGAGCTGACCTGTGAGCATGCACGCCGGATTCTTCTTCAGCCCATCAATGAGTTGGAGTCGCAAAGCGATTACTATATGGCCGCGTCTCATTTGATCAATTGCCCAGGATCGGAGACTGAACAAGCTTTAGTGAATTTGTTAGATAATCCTCTCAATGAACAAGCTGTTAATATTGCCAAGAGAAAGGCTGTCGAAGTTCTTGGAAGGTTAGGTGCTTCATCGTCGATCTCTAAAATTGGACAATGCCTTTGGTCTGAAGATCGCTATTTAGTCGAAAACACTATATTTGCTCTTCAGCATTTGAAATGCAATAATCCTCGATTCACCGCAAAGATGATTGATCTGTTGGAAGATGATCGATGTAATCAGCGCGTTTTAATTCAATGCTTGGCAAGTCTGTCTGTAAAAGAATGTCTCGCCACAATTCAGGCTTTAAAAAAATCTGAATCTCCAGGGATTAGGGGAGCCGCAATTGCTGCAGATGCTCAACTCTCCGGCAGTAGAAAGCAGCTTTCTGTTGTTGCCGAGCATCTTTTGCTGCCAAACCAGATGGACCGTCAATGCGCAATCCAGGATTTAATTGATGCTCAAGCCGTTGAGTATCTGCCTTCAATTGTGGCCTCGCCAGTTTCCCCAGCTTTTCGAATGCGTGCTTGCAGGCTTCTGCTTAGCTTTCAAGATCAACATTCAGCCTTAATGGAGTTAATTCATCTTATTGACACCATTCTAATTGATGAACCCGATGATATTACGCTTGTCCATGAGTATGACGCCACTCCCAATCCCGATTTTTTAGTGCGGGATCTCTTTAATACTGATTTCAGCCGCTGTTACCTTGCCTTGAAAACGTTGAGATCTATCCCTTCGGATGTACTCTGGCCAGTCATCTCAAAACAATGGGATGAAGAAGCGCATAATGACTATGGCGCCCATTATTTCTTTATGCGCTTGATTGGTTCACGGGGCGATTGGTCGCAACAGGCTTTGACTTGTATTGACGAAATTTTGAAGTTGTCTGCAATCAATATGCGGCCTCAGTTTCAAAAAAGCCGTTCTGCAGCGATATACTCTATGGCTCAGTTGAATCCATCTCACTTTCTTGAGCTGATTCCTAGGTTTTTGGCCGATCAATACTTGCCTCCTTGGGATTGTCGTTACGCGGTTATCCTGGCTTTGGAATCAATTTCTAATCGGGTCAATCAACTTGATGTTGATAATTGTTTGAAGCAACTTGCTGATGATGGCGATTGTTTTGTCCAAGCCAAGCTGACATCGATGCAATCGGCTTGATTGATGGTGTTATTTGAATATTGATTGAATTAGCCTTAAACCCCCTCAGCGGTAGTGTAGGATTGATTTTAATTTGCAAGTATTTATATGGGCGCGTCCAGCAATTCCATTGATTCTTTATTTGCTGATTTAGTTCATCCAAATCCTAATATTCGTTTCACTGCTTGTTCACTCCTTGCTGAGCAATTCTCTGAAGAGGCTATGCCTCGACTGTTCGAGTTGATGCATGATCCTGATCCAGCTGTTTATCGCACTGCGGTCAAAGCGTTAGGGATGATTGGCCATAAGAGTGTCCCCGAACTGATTCAATTATTCAATGCATCCGATAATGGAACCATTAGAGCGTGTTGTATTAAGGCAATTGTTCAGGTCTCGGTGTGCTTTCCTGATCAAGCTTTTTCTCTCGATACGTTAGTTATGTTAGAAAAAGCTTTAGACGATGTCAGCCCAGTGGTGGCTCAGTCCGCTTTGATGACTCTTGGTCATCTTTCCAAACAAGCATCAGAAGAATCTCGTGTCATTCCGCTGTTGATCAAGGCTTGCGACAGCAGCAATATTGCACACGTTCAATGTGCGGCTATGTCGCTAGCTGAATTAGATTCTCCTTTGGTCAATCAGTGCCTGCAAGGGCTGGCTCAAGATGAGAGCAAAGACGAATTAATCCGTGAAGTCGCTCAAGCAAGTCTTGAGAGGCGCCAAAGTTTGGGCCTGGATTGATCAGGTTTTTAGTTTTGTTCTAATACCTTAATTGCCACGTTCATCACTGATTTGACTTGCTCGTCTTTTTCAATTGCTGCTGCATTTTTTAGTGGCCTGATAGCTTCTTCAGCTTCCATTTTCATCAGCGCTAGCGATGTATTCTTTCGAACTTGTACGGACTCATCGGACAGTAACTGGCAGAGTTTTTCGCTGGCATCTTCTGGCTCCAATGTTTTCCCGACCATCGTGGCTGCTTCTGCTCTGACCTCACTTGATTGATCCGACAATGCCTTCAGGAGTGTCTTGCTAGCAGATTGGTATTTTCCCGATTGAATCTGCTCTGCCAAGACTGTGATGGCAGCGATTCGGATTTCTATATTCTCTGATTGTATTGCATTGTTCAGTGCATCCGGAGCTTTTGAGCCGATAAAGCTTAATGCCAGGTTGATCAGTCCTACTTGGAAGGCTGAGCAGTTTGGCTCGGTGAGAATTTTCAGAAGATCTTCAATCGCAGGGACTCCTATCGTTGCCATCGCGCCGGCTGAGGATCCTTGAACGACAGGATCAGGATCTGTTTTGAATGCTTCGATCAAATTTGGTAAGGCTTCTTCGCTGCCAATCAGATTGAGCGTTTTTGCTGATGCGCGTCGAATAATCACATTTGGGTTGTTCTTCATGGCATCGCATAAATATGGAATAGCTGCTTCACCGACGTTCCCTAGGCTTTGCGCGAATGTGAGCCGCAAAGCACCACGCTGATCTCCCAATCCAGCAACCATTTGCTTGATCGACGTTTGATCAGAGCTTGGTGTTTCTTGATCGACCAATTTTTGCTTGAGTACTTCAGCCAACTCCAAAGCTTCTTGCTCGGTAAGACTTTCACGCTCATTGATTTGCTGATTAGATGTTGCCTCACTCATGGTTTTCAGTCACCTGAATTGAATCTAATTGGTTGGGTTGCCGTTCTGTTGGCTGGGAATACCATTCCAAGGATTTGGCAAAAAAAACCCCATCAAAGGATGGGGTTACTGGTCTATTGATCAAACCTAAGTTTGGATCAGAAGTGAACTCCGAAAGGACGGAATGCCACGTAATCGGTCATCTTGGGAGGCTGATGTCCGCTGTACTGCTGCTGAGGCAGCTTGACCGGTGTCTTCTGAACAGCTGAGTAGGAGAAGGCTTGTGGTTTGGCTTCTTCTCTAGAAGCAATCGCCAGCGGATTGATGGTGCGGCTGTTGCGACCCTGGGCATTGTCGCTGACGGCGACCTTCATGCCGCCAAGCTCACGCATCAGATTGAAGGAACGTGTGAACATCCCTGCATAGGAGTCGTGGCTTCTTTCGTAGGGAACGATGTCAGCACCAAACACTTCGGTGTATTCAGCTGAGTCGGTCAGCTTGTCAATCAGCGCATCAAAGCCTTCTTCTGCTTGGAGCTTGATGTGATCTTGAACTTCTGTCTGGTTCAGAGGTGCTCGGCCGAGCAGGTGCTTGAAGTTCAGTTCGATGCCACGTTGGGCACCAACGGCATGGAAGAAATTGTCCTTGTAGAAGTTTGACTTGGCTAAGCCATTGACGAAATCCCTGACGGTGATTTCACCGTTAAGTAGTCGTGCTTCTAGTGATGTCTCTCTTTGGCTCTCTCTCGGATGAAGGTTGCCCATCACCTGACGATATGAAGCGGCGATAACGCGCTCAAGAGCTGCCGTATTGTCGGGGTTGTACTGATCGAAAACAGCTCCAAAGGGGCATTCGGCGTGAAGACGGGGGCCGATTCCAATCCCCATGGAGGCACAGTGCTGCCGCTTGTACTCAGCGCGTACTCCTGCGACTGTTCGGTGTGCTGTGTTTTTACCGGCTTTGCTTTGTGTGGCAAAAGCAGCAGGTCCGGTTCGAGTAGCTGAAGTGAGTGACTTCAGGCTGGTTTCTGTGCCGAGCATGATGAGAATTGGGGAGATAGGTTTGATTGTTTGTCCCGAATTACCCCTGAATAATGCTTTTAATCGTGAAGCTCAAGAGCAAGTCGGTTGCAAACTTTGATGCAACAAGAAATCAAGGATTTTTGCTGTTGCTACAGATGATTGGCGTCATTCTGTTTCAACGCCCAATTGGCTAGTTGACTGTGATTATCTCGTTTTCAGCAACTTCTTGACTTTGCTGATTTCACCTTTTCTAGTCGAAGGTAAAAAAAAGGGTGGGCAGAAATGCCCACCCATGTCACATTGCTGAATTCAATCAACCGTTGAGCTGTGATCAGCCCAGGGAGTTGATCACGTAGTCCAGCAGGGTGTTATAAGCGGTCAGAGCCTGTGGGCTCATGTCGCGGGGTGAGCAACCGTCGTTGCGCATCTGTGAGAAACCAGCAACGTAGGTGCCAGCGTCGATGCTGAGGGCCTTGTAGACCTCTTTCTGGCCGTTGATAGCCAGCTCGTCCAGGGGGCCGGTGCCACCTGTGACGAGGCAGTAGTTGATGAGACGCAGGTAGTGAACGAAGTCACGCTTGCACTTCTCTTTGCCTTCAGTAGCGCACTTGCGAGGCTGACGGCCTGTAGCACCGTTGGGGTACTGAGCGTACACAGCGTCAACTGCGCGCTGAGCAATGGCGTCGTAGCCGGAAGCCAGCTTTTCAGCAGCTTCCAGACGTGCAGCAGCACGCTGGATGGAACCCTGAACGGATTCCATATCGGAAGAAGAAGGGAAGCGGGATGCGCTATCGGCTGCGCCGACAACCGTGGTGATGACGGACTTCATGATGAAGGATGTGTGTTGTTTTGAACGATCAAACAGAAGTGGTTCAGCTGATGGCGCTGATCACCATGTCGAAGTAGCTGCCGGCTTCAGCAGACAGGCTGGCGCAGTCACCCTGGGTGAGAGCAGCCTTCTTGACACCACTGTTGGTGTTGGTGATCAGAGCAGAAGCAGCAGCCTTCATGATGGCCACAGCGCGGGAGGCGGAACCGGTGGGAACGCCCAGAGCGGCGTAGGTTTCGCGGAGACCGTTCAGGCAGCGGTCCTGCAGCACGGAAGCGTCACCGGCGAGCAGGGCGTAGCTCACGTAGCGGAGAACGATTTCACCGTCGCGCAGGCAAGCAGCCATTTTGCGGTTGGTGTACACACCACCGTTAGGGGCTGTCAGACCAGTGTTCTCGCAGCAGATACCTGCAACAGCATCAGAAACGATGCAGGCAGAGTTGCCGGAGATGGCGTTAACAGCGTCAAGGCGCTTGTTGCCATCAGAAATGAAGGACTTGAGGGAGGCCAGCTCGCCTCCGCCGATGAAAGCGCCGCTGGAATCGGCCGAGACGGCCTTCCTGGAGAATGCGTCGAGCATGGGTGCTTCGGAAAGTTTTAGAGGGGGATGCAAATCCGCATCACAAATGACGTTAACCCTGCTTTCTGCCTCGCCACCAAAAGCAGATTGTCAGGACACACAAGTTTGCAAAACCAATTCGAAGGAAAAAATAAAAATTACTTAGTTCTCAAACTTTTGCCTCTGAACTCCCTGCGCTGCAGCCGAAGTTCATGGTTGTGACATCTGTTTAAGGACCTGTTCGCAGCTCCATTTCAGTGGTATCCACTTCGCATTCAAATGAATCTCTTGCAGGAGACCGATTTGGTCCTTGAGTTCTAGGCTGAGGCAGGCCCATGCAGCGGCCACTCTGGATTTTGCGTATTGAGGCAGTGTTTCTACAAGGGCTGTTCGCACCAGATCGCTGTGTTCATGCACTCTGTTCAGCCCGACGACGGCTGTGCGTAGGTAATTCGCGCCATAGTCACTCCAGAACTTGTCGTGAATGTGGTCGATTGCCTCGAGCTGTTGTTGGCTGGGCATCTTCATCAGAGTGAGTGCGCCTCCGTACTGCTTGCCTTCGTCACGGTGCTGAAGATTTTTTCGATCTCACTGAGTGAGCTTTCGCAAATCCATTCCTGTTGTATGGCCATATTCATTGGATTGTCTTGCAGCATTGTTGTGATCAGTTCTGTGAACGGCTCCGGGACAAGTCCCGTCCTTCCGGGATCCACGATTTGAAAGGCGCTCTTCGCTCTGAGCGGCATTGATGCCGGACATGACACCAGATGCTCCAGCACGGAACTCTCGCCGGCATCTCCTAAGTCGATCACAGCAGATAGGCGTCGCCCAGCGATGGGATCGGTCAGTTGAGGAATCAGGGGCTCCAGCCGATCAATCCGACCATGCACTTTGGCGGCATAGGCACGGGCAGCCCCTGCAACGAGTGGATTTGCGTCTTCCTCCAGCACGGAATTTCACGGTCTGCCTGTGCGATCCCAAGACGTGTGTGCGCCTGAATCACAGATCGTTTCTGGTTGTCGCTGCCCTTTAAGGCGTTGAGAAGAGTCCTGCGTTGCTCGTCATCGAGAGCGAAACCAATCTGCGCAATCGAGTCAACAGCATTGATGACTGAGGGCTCATCATCAAATTTCAGTGCGCTGAAGAGTCCTGGCAAGGCGCGGGACTCTCGGCGTCACCCCAGAGCTTCCAGCACTTTCCGGCGGGTAATGCGATTGAACAGATTTTCTTGTTCAA
>QCUI01000039.1 GCA_003210775.1 Synechococcus sp. AG-679-A04 | reverse complement strand
TTGACACAACGGCAGCAGCAGGCTGGGGAAGCTGTTCACGGATCGTCTTCATGTTCGCTGCGTTGAGAAAGGCAGGTTGACGCACAAGCCAGAAATCCAGTTCCTTGCCCTGTTCTTTGTAGTTACGCCGTCTTTCCTTGAGAACTTCCTCCAAGGGCTCCTCTTCTGTGAGGAAGCGATCGCTGGCTGCAACGAAGTAGTAAGTGGTCATCAACTTTGACTGGCGAACAGGGGATCACGACGTGGATTCTGAATCAGGGAGCGCATCTCGCTGACAGCAGTTTTCAAACCCACCGCCACTGCTCTGGCAACAATGGTGTGTCCAATATTCAACTCCTCCATTCCCTCAATGGCAGCGACTGGTTCCACATTCTGGTACGTGAGTCCGTGGCCGGCATTGACGCGTAGACCGATGGAGCGGGAAAAAGCAGTGGCTTCCGTCAAGCGGGCGAGTTCATGGGGCTGTTCAGTCCAAGCGGCTACTGCATAAGCGCCAGTGTGCAGTTCAACCCAGCGGGCTCCTGCATCCCGACTGGCCCTCAGCTGTAACGGATCCGGATCCACAAAAAGGCTCACGGGAATTCCTGCGTCGTGAAGTCGCTTCACCATTCCTTTTAGTTGCGCAAGCTGTCCTGCTATGTCCAGCCCCCCCTCAGTGGTGACTTCTTCACGCCGTTCAGGCACCAGCGTGACCATGTCTGGCCTGACACGCATAGCGATTTCGACCATCTCGTCTGTTGCAGCCATTTCCAGATTCAACCTGCTACGAACGGTCTGCCTGAGCAGATCGACGTCACGGTCCTGGATATGACGACGGTCTTCACGCAGATGCACAGTGATGCCATCAGCCCCCCCGAGTTCTGCCAAGAGAGCCATTGGAACGGGATCGGGCTCCAGCGTGCGCCTGGCTTCCCGCACATTGGCAATGTGGTCGATATTCACGCCGAGGCTGGCCACTTTTTGTTGTTGGAAGGGCCTGAATCCTATTCAGCACGTGAGCCAATACGGCCGAAGGATCAACTGCCCAGCCAAGTCCGTGGTGTTCGGTCTTCCCAGGTAATTTCTCGTCAGTGGGTTTGTAGTTCAAGTCGGTGTCCAGCAGCCTGACGACGCGTTCATCTGCCCTCGACACGGGGGTCGATCCTTTCTGGGCACCTCTTGCCATGGTTCTCACCCAGGACATGGCTCTTCACTACCTTCGTGGCAGAACAGTTCTGGGTTCCGAGAACCTCCCTCAGGACGGTCCCGTTCTGTTGGCTCCAACGCATAGAGCCCGCTGGGATGCCCTGATGATCCCCATGGCCGCAGGCCGGAGGATCACAGGTCGTGACTGCCGTTTCATGGTCACGAGATCGGAAATGTCTGGGTTGCAAGGATGGTTTCTGCATCGCCTGGGCTGTTTCGCAATCGACCAAGACAAGCCTTCGCTGACTACCCTGCGATTCGCTCTTGACCTGCTCGAGAGCGGTGAGCAACTGGTGGTTTTTCCTGAGGGACGCATCAAAAGGATTGATGCACCGATTGCCTTGGAACAGGGCTCCGTTCGGCTTGCTCAACTAGCCCATCGCCGTGGCATCGATGTGCAGGTTGTTCCTGTTGGTCTTGCTTACAACCCTGCAGTTCCCGGTCCACGCAGTCGCTCAGCAATCTGTTTCGAGAAACCGTTGATTGTTGACGGCAATGGCAAGCAAGAAGCCCTTCGTTTTAATCAACTCCTGGCCGAAAGGATGCATACGGCTGAACAAGCGGCCCGAGATGCCATCGGACGACCGCTGAATTGCCCTTAAAGTCCGCGCATTCAAGATTAATTCCATGGGCACCCGCCTTCTTTGCTCAGCGATTGCACTGACTGCAGGCTTGTGCATGACCCCTGCATTGGCCCAGTCCGGACCGAATGAATCCGGCTCAGCCACCAAAGTGCTCGCTTCAACTGGATCAGGCTTCAATGTTTCTGCTGTCGAGGCCTTGATTCAGCGAGGTGATGCAGCAGTGGCATCCGGCAACCTTGTTCAGGCAAAGAAGGACTACGACAACGCCCGGACCGCCTCCAAGCAGCTTCTAGCTTTTTACCGCGATCTCTCCGGATCGTTCAGGGGTCTCGATGCCCGAATCCCCCGTGAAATGGACACCAAAGGGCGGGCGGCACTGGCCCTCCTCGCCCAGTCAAATCTTCGTCTTGCGGCGCTCTTCCGTCGTCAGGGTCAGCCTGAAATCGCAGTGCCTGTCTTGGTGGAGGTCGTACGACTGATGACACCAGCCAAGCCAGAGGGGCAGAAGGCTTACCAAAGCCTTCTCGAACTCGGTTTCGTTGATACCCCTTACCGCGGTGCTGGAGCTGGTGAGTGAACGGATTCACACGAGACATTGATCTGCCAGCATCAATTGAGTTCAAGATCTGTTCCAATGGTTCAGCCTGACGCCGTCTCCGCTGCCATCCGACGCGCTCTCCCAGATGCTCAGGTGAGCGTCGAAGATCTCACTGGTGGTGGCGATCATCTTCAGGTGAGCGTGGTATCGACTGCCTTCGATGGTCTCAACCGCATCCGTCAACATCAACTTGTTTACCGAGCCCTAAGGGATGAGCTTGCCTCAGAGGCCATTCACGCCCTTGCTCTGAACACTTCCACACCCAACTGATTCGTCTCTTTCTCTCATCGCCTGACTCCCATGGACAGCCAGACCCAATCCCGCATCGAGAGCCTGATTCAGTCCAGCCCGATCTTCGTGTTCATGAAGGGCACCAAGCTGATGCCCCAGTGCGGCTTCTCCAACAATGTTGTGCAGATCCTCAATGCACTGGGCGTAAGCTTTGAGACTTTTGACGTTCTCTCAGACCCTGAGATACGCCAGGGCATCAAAGAGTTTTCCGAATGGCCCACCATCCCTCAGGTGTATGTGAAAGGCGAATTTATGGGTGGCTCCGATATTCTCATCGAGATGTACAACGACAACACCCTGAAGGAGAAGCTGGAGATCGCTATGGCCAGCTGATCAATCCAGCTGAACCAGAAAATCATTCACAACTTCAATCAACGAGTGATTACGGTCGAGATAGGTCTTGTGTCCTGCATCCTTAAGAACTTCCAATCGGGCATGATCACCAATCGCTGATCTTGCATCCTGCATGGTCTCAGGAGTAGCCGTGTCGTGTTCACCGCAGATGAGCAACGTTGGCGTGGAGAGATTCTGAATCTTTGGAAACAAGTCAAGCTCACTGAGCATTCCTTGATGCTCAAATTCACTCGGCCCCCACATCTGTTCGTAGAGCTTGTTGTTCCCGCGTTGACGTTCACAACGCAAGGCTTCTTTATCTGTATCTCGATCGGAGCGGCAAAAGTGTCGGCGTTCGAATTCCTTCTCCAAATTCACCGATTTTCCAAGCTCGAGTTGAATGTTTTTGATCAGTTGATTGCAATCGGCAATCCACCGTTGGGTGGACAGCAGAGGAGACGAGAGCAATAGGGCTGCGACTCGACCTGGGTGATCAAGGCAGAACTGCGTCATGACTGCACCACCCCATGAGTGTCCAAAGACGTGGGCACGGGAAATACTGAGCTGATCGAGAATGCAAAGGGGCTCTGTCGCGAATCGCTTCAGTGTCATCTGCTCCGGTAGCAGATCAGCAGGTGATGCAAACGATCCCAGCTGGTCGTAAAAAATTGTTGGTCGTTGGTCCGCCAGGGGGTGCAGAGCGTCATAAAGACCAACACTCGATCCACCAGGACCGCCGTGCGTGAACAGCAGAGGGATCCTTTCAGCAGCTTCGATGCAATGAGGTCGATAACAGCGGAGCTCAATGCAACCTCCGTTGACTGAGACCGTTTTGACCGCCTCAAGAGAATGACGATTGATAGCCATGACCCGGGAGGCTCAATACGGATTCGGATGTCTGTACAGAGCGCTCACATCCCCATCAGGACCAACGAAACTGGAAGGATCGAGGATCCAGCGTTCAATCAGAGTCTCGAGTTTGGACAATTCCCTTGGATCGAGGTCACCGGTTCTGCGCAGAGCATGCAGATAGCCATCGGCATAGAGGCGCAACTCGGACGGACCGTGGTAGCGCGATGTCAGTTCCTGACAGGCATCACAAAGCGCCTGGAAGTGGCGAATGGCCTCCGGGTGCTGAAGAGATGTCATCTTTAGTAAGGACGGCAGCCCCTGTTGCCAGCGTGGCTGAGGAATGGCATTAGCGTAAGACGGCTTTTGGATGCCTTGTGACCTCCTCCTCCCGCGATCTCCTCGCCCATGGAACCGGTCAGGCTCCTGTGCAGCAATTGACTGTTCCCGAAATTCCTTCCCGAGAACCCTCACGGATTCTCGTTGTTGAACCCCACCCAACACTGCGCACAGTCCTTGTTCAACGGCTGCGCCAGGACGGCCATCTGACTGCAGCGGTGTCGTCGTCGCAGGAAGCTATTGAGCTCTGTCAGGAGCAGTCTCCTGATCTGCTGGTGAGTGCTGAACTCCTGGAACAAAGTTCTGCCCTGAGACTTGGTCAGCAATTGCGCTGTCCTGTGATTGTGCTGACAGCCCGCAGCGGCGCTGAACCTGTTGTGGGTTTGCTGGATGACGGCGCTGATGACGTGCTCCGCAAACCCTTTGGTTTGGAAGAAATGGCCGCCCGCTGTCGCACCCTTCTCAAGCGGGGGCGCAGTGGACTCCAGGAACGCGTTGCTGTTGGGCCCCTTGAGGTGCATCTGCTTCTGCGTCAGGTGACCCTGCGCGAGCAACCTGTTGAACTCAGTCCGCGCGAATTCGCCCTACTTTGCGCACTGTTGATGCCACCTGGAATGGTTCGCAGCCGACAAGAGCTTCTGAGAATGGCCTGGCCTCCGTTTAGTGGTGGACCCCGATCTGTGGATACACAGGTCTTGACTCTCCGCCGCAAACTTGAACAGGCAGGTCTTGGAGAGGGCGGAGGAATTACCACCGTGCGTCAACAGGGATATCGATTCAGCCTGGATAACCTTCCGGAATAACAATCAACCCGCATCTGACTCCCACAGCAACAGCTGATTCGATCGTCAGCATGCCAATTGCCAGACCACAAAGCAGCTGATAGGTCCAGGGTGGAGTTAATCGTTGAATCCCGCCTGTTTTGAGACCCGTTCTCTGTTCAAAGATTGAGAGAAAACGATCGAACTTTTCGAGGCGTTGCGGAAGCAACCGCTGCCCCTGGTTGCTGGTGGTGAGGTAATAAACCGTTCCTCCCTGGCTTGTACCAACAGGAACCAGCCGTTTGATCTCTTGCCATTGCAATTGCCAGCCACGACGAATCAACCAACTACACCAAGTGGGATGCCCCACGTTGATTCCTTCGTCATCGACGTTCACCTGCTCGCTGAGCATTGCGAGAACCAATGCCAATCCAATCGGAGCGGCACTCCAGAGGACAATCTTCAACTCTGGTGGTGCCATCAACGGCAATGGCAGAACGAGGGCCAAATAGACGCTGATCAGAGTCCACCTGATCAGCGGCGAAAGTCGAAACCGCTCCTGAAGCGCGACAGGCATCGCTCAGCGATCCTCTGGTGAACCCGGCAATGGCTCGATCACATCGTTGGGCCGGTAATCACCGTTGAAGACTTCCTGCTCTCGGCCCTTCCAGAATTCACCCAGACGCATTAGGTCGGCATGGGCCTCCTCAATCGATTTCAGATAGGTCTCAGGAGTCATCTGGTCGCGCGCTTCCTTCAATTTGGAGAGCCGCAACATCTGAAGCATCCAGGGCTTCCCTAGTTCACCGCGTTGTTCGAGGTAGCGCGCAAGTTCATCAGAACTGGGTTGAGGAGCTGGTGCCATGGAGATGAAATTCAGGATTGGACCCTAAACAGCTGATCAGGCCAGACGTGGTCAGATTCAGGCAGGGAGTGCCCAGGGATTCAGACCGAGATCAGCACCGATGCGATGGCTGCAGGCATAGCCGCTGAAGGCAACCGCGTTCAATCCCTGGCCAGGAAAGCAGGAGTCTCCGACGCAATAAAGACCGTTTAAACCAGTTCGATTGAACGGCATCGGCAGCAGTCCTGGCAGTCGACCTGCTGGGATCGGCCCATAGGAACCACCCATCCGACCGAGGAAGCGACGATGGGTGCGGGGAGTTCCAACCTCCTGAAGTTCGATTGCCTGTGACAAACCCGGAAGAATTGACTCAAGCCGCTCAATCAGCCGGGACGCGTCGTGCTGCTTTTTGGCTCTGTACTCCTTGGGCTTGAGATCTTCCCAGTGCTGGATATCACTCATGGTGAAGGTGTGAACGATATGCCGCCCCTCAGGTGCCAGGGATGGATCCAACAGAGTTGGAATCGACACAAAGATCACTCCCTGCTCGGTTTCAAGGTCATTCCAGTCCTCCAGCAGCAGGTGATGGCAGTGGAAGCCCTCAGGGACGACATCAGCTCTCACTCCGAGGTGAACAGACAGAAATGAACTGGATGGTTGATAGCGACGTCGCCAGGTGGCTTCGGAGGACGGGGTGTGGTCCTTGGTCACCAGAGTGTTATCGGGTGACCCTTCTCCAGCGAATGTGTCCCAACGAGTGGCATTGCTCACGATGCGCCTGCCTCTGAGCTCTTCACCATCGGAAAGCTCCACGCCAACGGCATGACCTTGCTCGATGAGCACCTTCTTGACACGTGCTTGGTAGCGGATCGAGCCACCATGGGCTTGAAGACCTGCCACCAGCTTCTCGGCAATCGTTCCGACACCACCTTTGGGGTAATTGATGCCGCCGGCATGGCGGTCAGAGAAGACCATCCCTGCATTGATCATTGGGGTCCGATCAGCTGGCATCACTGACCAGCAGAAACACTCCATGTCGATCAGACGGAGCAATTCCTGATCCCGGATGTGTTTGCGAGCCACATCCCCCACATTGAAAGGCAGCCAGCGAGCCAGTCCCAGGCAGGCAAGAGGTGCTCTGAAAAAGACTTTGGCTAGATAGGCCGGATCCTCAAGAGAGAGCAGCGGCATGGCATCCAGACAGCGAAAGACCTGCCAGCAGGTGTCATAAAAGGCTCTGATTCCTGCTGCCTCATTGGGGAATCTGGCGCTCATGCGAGTGATGAAACCCTCGTAATCTCGATCGACTGCCATGCTCAGACCATCAGGCAGGTGGTACTCAAGCTGCACCGGATCAGGCACCGTTTCGCAGCGCTGCCCCACATCGGCCAGTGCCCTTGTGAGCAGGTTGGTGTGCCCATGCTCGCCGAAGCCGAAGATCATCGAGGCACCCACGTCAAAGGTGTATCCCTTGCGCTGAAAGCTGCCACCAGAGCCTCCGGGAATCCGATACTGCTCAAGCACAACAGTTCTGGCCCCTTTGGCAGCCAGCTGAGATGCGGTCACCAGCCCTCCAATGCCGGAACCGATCACGATCACATCCCAGTCTGGGTTTGAGCTCACGGCCACACTTCAGAAATTGCTCCAGCCTTAGACCCTAGGAAACACTGGCAGCCGCAAAGGGTGGGGTTGCGGTCAGAATCACCTCCGTTCGCACAGGGCATGCCAACAGGGACTGGCATCGCTCTTGGATGCGATCACGGATCAGGTCAATGGCGCCGCCTTCCATCGGTTGACTTGGATTCAAATAAACAACCACAAAAACCGTCCGACCGACCTGATAAACAGTGAGATCAAGAAGCCAGCAGGACAGCCCTGCCAGCAGATCTTCAAGGGCCAGACGGGTGCTGCGGATCAGATCGGTTTCTGCCGAGGCACCCGCGGCCTGGCCCAGAGCGGTGAGGAAACCTTGCAAGGGTTCTCGCAACACCAGAAGACTCACCACCAACACCAGCAACGAGTCAGTAACAGGTATCAGGCCAGACAGCATGGTCCCATTAAGTAACGGTGCGCCAAGCAGAGCCAGTCCGGTCAGACCACTGATCAGGCCATCAAGTCGAGCAGCTCTGGCTTCAGTGAGCAGGATCTGAGAGTGCCGGCCTGTCCGGCACCAGTCGTGATGATGGCGCCAGGCGAGCCCCCAGCATGAGCCCACCATGGCTATTGAGTACCAGGCGACCGGTCCGAGGCGAACTGAGCTGACGGCACTCCCGTAGGCGTAATCAATCACGGTGCTGAGTGCTGAGATCGCAGCGAAGGAGAGCACTCCCATCAGCAGAAGAGAACGGAAGAGCACGTACAGGGCTTCCTGTCCGTCGTAGCCAAAGGGATAGGCACGATCTGGCGGTCGAACAACGTTGCGACTGATCCTTGCGGCCACAAGGCCAGATCCCACCATCACCGCTGAATAAAGGCCATCCAAAAGCAGGGCATAGGACCCTGAAATCAAATGAACACAGACCCCTGCCACCGCCATCAGTGCGCTGGCATAAACGCCAATCTTCAGTGAACGGAGCTCTATCAGGCGGTCTTCAGGCCGGACAGGCGACATCAACAGACTCCTGCTTCTCTGTTGCTAGCAGCAAATCGTTCAGGGCTCTATCCCTATAGGCGCAATAGCGACGACGTTTGTCTCGGATCCTTTCAGACAGAACGGGTAACAATCCAAAGTTGGGGGGCATTGGCTGAAATTTGCCGGATGGAGCCTCACTGATGAAATGGGTCAGTGCGCCGATCATGCAGGTGGGGGGCAAATCAAACGTTGGTTGCCCTAAGACCAGGCGGGCAGCATTCGTGCCCGCAAGCCAGCCGCCAGCCACTGCAGCGGCATAACCCTCAGTCCCTGTGATCTGCCCCGCGGCGAGGAGACGTTCACGGCCTCGGAACTGGAGGGTGGGATGAAGAAGCTGAGGGGCCTCAAGAAAGGTGTTGCGATGCATCACCCCGAAACGCACGAATTCAGCCTGTTCAAGACCTGGGATCATGCGCAGAACGCGTTTCTGTTCTCCCCATTTGAGATTCGTCTGAAACCCAACCAGATTCCAGAGACGACCATCTCTGTCTTCTTGACGCAGCTGAACCACTGCGTGGGCGCGTTTGGCACGTCGAACATCGCGATCGTTGACATCTCCCCAGCGTGGATCCCAGAGACCAATTGGCTTCAGTGGTCCATAGCGCATTGTGTCTTGACCACGGCGTGCAAGTTCCTCGATCGGCAAGCAACCTTCAAAGAATGTGGCGCTGTCTTTGTCAAAGTCCTTGAGCTCAGCCTGCTCAGCAGCGAGAAGAGCTGCCTGAAAATCCAGATAATGAAGCTGGTCCATCGGGCAATTGATGTAATCCGCGTCTCCCTTGTCGTAACGGCTGGCCCGAAAAGCCTTGTCCATATCAATGCTGTCACCATCGACGATTGGACTGGCCGCATCAAAGAAATGACAGTCATCACGGCCTGTGAAGTCACGAAGGTCTTTGGCCAGTGAGTCGCTGGTCAGCGGGCCTGTCGCCAGAACAGTGACCTGATTTTCATCAGGGAGGGACATCTGTTCCCGACGTTCAATCGTGACTAAAGGGTGTTGCTCGAGAATCTCGGTTAAGGCAGCGCTATAGCGGCCGCGGTCGACAGCCAAAGCGCCACCCGCCGGCACTGCATGGGCATCAGCGGTACGGATCACCAATGAACCGAGACGGCGAAGTTCTTCCTGCAGCAAACCAGCAGCGCGATCACTGCTCAAAGCACCGAAACTGTTGCTGCAGACAAGCTCAGCGAACTCACTGCTGTGGTGAGCAGGAGATCGCTTCAGAGGTCGCATTTCGACCAGACGAACGGTCACTCCTGCTTGAGCAATCTGCCAAGCAGCTTCTGTGCCGGCTAAACCAGCACCAATGACAATGACGGGGCCGACTCCCAAGGCAGCGCAATCAACCGACTTCAACCCTATCGATCGGGTCGGAAGAAAGCTTCAAGGCTCAAGCTTCTCCGCGCTTGAGCATCATCTGAAATTGACCGATAGCAGCACGGCCGATGTTGTAACCAGCCCAGCCAAGGGCAATCAGGATCGGAGCTGCCACAACGACGATGCGAAGGTCCATGGTTTCTAGGGATGGTCGAAAGATCTTAATGAATGTGCGTGCAAGAAAGGAACGAAAGGGTCAGTCCGTTTGGTTCTGCAGCATTTCGGCCCAGCCAGCAGCCAGAAGCGCGTAGTTCAACGCGTGGTGCTTCTGCGCCAGAACTGCTGAATCACTTTGTTCCCGTTTCAACTGAGCCGGAACCCCCGCCACCAGGCTGCGTGGTGGAACATCGCGGGTCACAACTGCACCTGCAGCAACCAGAGCTCCTGCACCAACGGTGACGCCATTGAGGACGATCGCTCCGATTCCGATCAAACAACCATCTTCAAGGGTGGCTCCATGAACCACGGCACGGTGGCCGATGGTGACATCAGATCCAATCAACACCGGTGATCCCGGATCACCATGCAGAACAGCACCGTCCTGAACGTTGCTACGAGGGCCGATCACGATGGCCGACATGTCACCCCTTGCAACGGCAGTTGGCCAAAGACTGGCTCCTGCAGCGATCTCAACATCGCCCATCACAACAGCACTATCAGCGACCCAGGCCTGAGGATCAATCCTTGGTGAACCAATATTCAACGGCTCTGGAGAGGACGAACCATTCATCAGTTCACAGCCCTGAACTCGTTGTGCTGATTCAAGCCGGTGAAACGAGCGACTGGCCAGATCAGGCACTCAACTTGAAGCCAATTGAGGCGGACATGGATTCGAGGTCGCTCGTGGACGATGGTTCGTCAGGGTGATATTTTTCATGGGTGCTTGAAAGCACAGCCCGTTCCGGAACGTTTGCTCCGGCTCAAGGGAGGGTCGCTAGCTCAGCGGTAGAGCACTCGGCTTTTAACCGATTGGTCCTGAGTTCGAATCTCAGGCGACCCATTTCACCGATCACCCAACCCCCATTCATGATGGGGATCGAAGATCAAGACTGACCATGGATGACAAACCACGGGTCGCTTTCGTCGATGACGACCCTCGTCTTCGCACTCTGATCGCCGAAGAGTTGTTGGATGCAGGCGTTCAGCCTCTCGCTTGCAGCACCGGCCAGGAACTGTTCGATTGTTTGGATATTGAGAAGGTTGACCTAATTCTTCTTGATCTCATGATGCCTGTCATGGACGGACTGACTTGTCTGCGACATTTAAATGAGCGCAAAGAGAGTATTCCAGTCCTCGTTGTCACTTCATTTAACGACGAAGTGAAGCGACAAGAATCAATGGAGAATGGGGCGGTTGATTACATCATCAAGCCAGACCTGTTTGAGCGTCTTCCTGAGCTACTGGACCGCTATCTCAAGAAGCCACCGATTATCAATTAATTGGATTGAACCAGAGGGAAAGTTATCAAGATTGCAAGTCAGCAGGTGATATCTAAACCGTTCATGGACTCGAGGTATGCTTTAACCCAACCCTCCATTCCCTCCACAAACTCCCTGTGATCAGCAATACCAACTCAAGCCTGCGCAAGCTCCGAGAGCTTTTGCTCTCATATGCGTATGGGTGACTGCCTACCTCTCGACGCGGTGCCTTGAAGGATTCACGATACGCAGATCCCTGAATCTTCGGGATGGTGTCTCCAGTCAGATCGTGCTGCTTTGTTCGACTTGATGAGCTGCAAATATCGGTCGAGTGAAGAGATCATCGAGGTATCTCTCAGTCACGGCTCTTTCGCTACATCCGTTCTGGTACAGAAATCTTGCCAATGCAGAACTCATCAGCTGATATTGATCCCAGCAGGGGTTTGCACCGATGAACCCCTTCATTGCAGCGAAAAGTACTTCGGGTATTTCAGACTCCATGCTCACAATTGGCGCCTGCTCTTCAGAGGCATCACCCAGAGAGGGGTCTATCCAGAGTTTCATTTGGTTGCGGTCCATTCAGCCTTCGGACTACCGGCGTTTCACCACCACAAAGCCATGATTTCGGCCAGACGTCAAAAAGTTCGCGGAATCAGCATAAATACTCAGTCTTAAATGAGAATCCTTGGCTGCCTTGCCTTTTGAGATTCTTTTTCGACTGAAGAACTGGTCTTTTGGAGAGAAGTGCTTTCTGTCAAGCGACTAAGGGCACTGAGACCAAAAACCACAGACTTTCTTTTTTGATTAGGTTTCTGGCGTTTTTTCTGTGGAAAACTCCTCCCAACCGGTGGAAAACAGATGATCTTTTCCACAGCGCAGCAAGCTATTAGGAAGTCTTATCCCTTGAGAGCCTCACTGGACCCAACTAGAGCAAAGCCAATTGAGAAACGAATCAGGCACTGAACAGTCGGGGACGGGAGTGCGGCTCGCTACATACTTGCGTCTGCCCTCGGTACTGGATGAACCATCGAATGACTCCGTAAGCCCCCTTGCCGATTGAGGTCTCAGACATAGGACAGATCAAAACATTCAGTCAGTCATCGATAATTCTGAGCATTTTTGCTAGATCGATGAGGCTTGCTGTACAGATATGAGTCCCTTTTTGATCGACGCTGATCCGTTCAGCGTGCTGTCGAACGTCACGTCGATGCCCCATTACACGCTCTACGCGCGTCGCGATCTGTTAATTTGTTGTCGTTGAGCCTGTTATGACTCATTGGGTCTTTACGTCACCTATCTCCGTCTCAGCAAGGAAAGCCGTCATGGCAGAAACTATGGCCTCGAGGCGCAGCGGCGTGATCTAGACATCTTTCTTGGAGCTTGCTGCCCTGATACTGGCGGTTGCGATGAAGTAGGAAGTTATACCGAGTTTCAGTCAGGAGCACACGATGATCGACCTGAGCTGGAAAAAGCAATTGTCCACTGCAGACATAAGGGGGCAATATTGCTTGTCGCCAAGCTGGATCGACTGAGCCGTCGCGTTTCCTTCATCGCAGGGCTGCTTGAGGTGAAGGGTCTCGAGTTCAAGGTCGCTTGTATGCCAAACGCTGACAAATTTCAGTTGCACATCTATGCGTCCCTGGCTGAGCAGGAGCGTGAGTTCATCAGCGAGCGCACCAAGGCTGGTCTACAACGCGCGAAAGAGCGAGGCGTCATGCTTGGAGGCATCAGACCAGGTATTGAGAAGGCCAATGCTGCAAGGCGTTCTCAAGCAACTGAAGCGGCTGAGAAGCTGCGCGGGGTGCTTGCTCCGATGGTTGAACGTCGTGAGACGCTCCGGGTCATGGGCGAAGCTCTCGAGAAGGCGAAGATCCTGACCACTGGCGGCAGCAGCAAGTGGAACCCCACGCAAGTCAGCAGGGTCGTAAAACGGCTTCAGCTCGCCTGACATTCATTCATCCCAACAATTTGATCCGCTGCCCTGTCGATGTAACGGGTTTATGTCACGGGATTGTCGGGCAATCGTGAATGCTTTTGTTGGTTATTACTACCAAAATGGTGTTCTAGGAACAGCTGATGGTTCCGGTGTACTCGGACGCTTGGATTATGAGATGTCTAGTTGCTTAACAGCAGGAGTGAGCATCTCCTACGACGAGGCTTTTGATACAAGAGTTTCAGCAGATATCAAAGTTCGCTTTGGTAGTCCAAGTACAACAGCAGCCAAGAAGGAAAAGTGGGAGAATCCAACAATTAATGCGTTAACAGCATCACCCAAGAACAGGGATGATCGGGCACATGACAGCAGCGGCTCATGTAGTTTTCTTCAGGAAGTGTTTTACTGTACGGGTGAGGGAGCAGCTCCTACCAATCCGAAGGACATGGCGGGAGTTACAGGTATTATTCCCAAATAAGTAAAGCCTTGTCCAGCCAGTACTTAGCTATAAAAATGGCTCTTATTGCTTTTATCACTGCCAATCATGTCAAAATTCCATTCGATACCTGGAACCATTGAGCGAAGTAATTATCAACCAAAGACACTGCAGCAGTCCGTTGCTATAAATGCTAAACAGACCTGATACCCATGTCCCTAGAAGAACTCAAAGCCTTCCTGGCCAAAGTCAAAGGAGATACCAGTCTGCAGGAGAAGCTCAAAGCTGCAGCCGATTCCGATTCAGTTCTTGCGATTGCGAAAGAGGCTGGGTTTATGATTTCTGCTGACGATTTGACGAAGAATCAATCAGATCTTTCATTAGAGGAGTTCGAAGGCGTGGCTGGAGGTGGCTGTGTTCATTCAGCTCACTGTAACTGACTAAAACATTTCAAAGGTAGTTTGATAATTACCGTTTAATGCATAGTGCATGCAATGAAATACGAACTCATACCGACAAAACAAATTACAACGATCACACCCTGCCATACGCGTGTTTTTCATTGACCATCCATGCAGGACCCTGCTCTACCAGATCAACCAAGCAAAGCCCTGCATCATGCGCGGACTGACGCCAGCCCTAATGCTCCGCCGCCTCTCTATCGGTCTGCTTGCTTAAAGGGGGTAATTCAAATGAATAGGAGAATTGTTTCTACAAAGACGATCACCTGCAGAGAGCGGTAAACCCACTTGTTGGCATGCTCGCTCATAGCCAGCTGAGCACCAACAAGCGAGCCAGAAATACTCCCAAGAACCATAGGGATTGCAACCTGCCATTCCACCTTCCCACTTCTCGAAAAGATCAGAAACGTGGCAATGCTGAATAAAAAAATTAATCCTGTTTTTATCGGTACTGCTTGTCGCAAGCTGACTCCTCCAATTAAAACAAGGCTAAGTAACAAAAAAATAGCAGAGTCAACAACAATCAATCCAGCCCAAAATCCGCAGAAGGAAGTCAACAGCCAGAGCTGAGTTGATGAATTAGGATTACTTTTTAGGTGATCATCGCTGCATTCTTTAAGCAGATGTTGCGGTCGATTGAAAAGAAAAACTAATGCAACAAGTACCGCGATACGTACTAGCAGCAAACTGGTTGAAGTATTAATGATCGTGGCTAGTTCAGCTCCAAACAAGCTGAAAGGGATAAAGACAATTGAAAGCTGGAAAACCGATCTCCAGGGAATGAGTTTCGCACGCTCAAAAGACCACAACGCTGTCGTACTTCCAAGAAGGATTGGTAATCGGATCGTTGCATTGGCAATATCAGCAGGCATACCGATTGAAAGCAGGGCTGGCAATATCAGGGTCGAACCACCCGAAGCAACTGCATTGAAGAAGCCAGAGACAGCTCCAAGAACAAGCCCTAACCCGATCAGTGTCCAATCCAGAGTCATGGCTTGATCAGTGACAGGAAGCGCAACTCCAGTCAACAACCTGACTCAAGAGAAACCAAGGGGTCGAAGCACAATCAACATTTGGTCATGGTTCAACTCACAATCACAACCAGATCGGCTGGTCCGGTGTAGTTCAGCTAGGCCAGGCAGAAATGATAAAGAGTCAGACCTGTACTGCTTTCATTGCCCAAGAAGGATGAAAAGGAGGAAGGAACTCATCACCGCTTTAGATCGAATACCATGACAAGCGTAGCCCTGCTGCATCAGCAAAACGCAAGTCCAGCCTGGCATTGCCGAGCTGTTCGCCCACCCGGCAAGAAGTAACCACACCTGACACAAGAAGAAAATCCACTGCAGCAAATCGATTGAGTCAGATCCCCGTCAACCACTACTATGTGGGGGTAATAGGGCGTGGCGCAGTTTGGTAGCGTGGGTGCTTTGGGAAACGTGGCAGCGGGTCGGGATCAAGGCCAGCGGCAGTCGTTCTTCTTAGTCGTCTTATGTAGCCCCTCGGTTGGATTCAACTGTTCTGGCGTTGTGCCTTCAGTGAAATACCAAACGATTCCCATGCAGATTAGTTGAACCCCAAGCGGGTCTCGTGTCTCGTAAAAAGTCCTAAAGCATTCGTAGACGTTCTTGTCTGCAGACCAGATGTCATAAGCAGGCTTTCCAATGCAAGGTGATTCAGAAATATGTTTGATCAATGCGCGGCCCTCCATGAATTCGCATCGCTCTGCTTTAAGGACTTTGAATCCGAAATCTCTACGATTAACGAAGGCTTTGAAGCCCTCAGGCGTTGGCGTAAAGGGCAATGGCGCTGCCTTTGTCCACTCCTTTTGCCTAGAAGCAGGAAGGCTTTCAGCAGGAACCCAATCCGCAAATGCACCTGTAGGTGATGCCGCGAGCAATAAGGCGGCGATGGCAGGCAGTCGTTTCATGCGGTCAGCGTGTATTGGGAAACGTTGCAGGCACATCATCCATCCGGGCCATTTTCATCAAAAGCCCGCGCGCTTGCAGTTGGCTTCCACTTGGTCGAAATTCGGATCCTCGATCGTTAAAACCTTCGCGCAGAGTTCCCGCATGGAGTTGTCAAAGGTTTTCACCCGCTCTATCTCGATGAACTGATTAGCGATGAAGACGCCGCAGGTCACTGCAGCGACGTGCTTCAGAAATTGCCCGATCTCGTAAAGAGTAGTTTTCATCAGCCGAGACTCAGTGAACTGCTGTCAACAAGGTTTGATGCTGAAACAGACTCCTCCATCACCCAACATCTTCCCATCCGCAGCATTCCATCCATCCCCAACACGATTAGTGCCGTGTAACTGATCGCCTGGTGGTCACTCCACTCATGAACCGTGAACAACCCTGCAGCCTGAAATCGCTGACCCTCGCGCAAGTGCTGTTCGATCGCCACCATGTCTCCCATGAGATCAATGGGGCTTGCAGTCATGCGTCATCAGCTGGCAGCTCATACCGTAACCCTGATCGCTATTGCCACCCCGCTTAGCCTTAGTGATATGTGAACGCGTCAGAGATGGGTTCGGTTGAACACCTGAAACAGCATCAATACAAGGTGCCAGAGGGACAGTAACCACTCAACAAGAAACCGCATGCCATTCGCCTTTACCAAACAGACGACGATGCAATCAGACCCATGGGCAAAGCGGGCAGTCAGTTCATTCGCGATGCGGTTCGCCGTGAACTGCAACGCCGTGTGGCAGCACATGCCAAGGGCTGATGCCAAACAAGGATCGCCCGCAGTAGGTATCAGCCAATGACGCTGCAGCAGGCTGTTGCACTCTGCAAAGCTATTGAAGTGATCAACGATTACGCAGTGGAGGACTAATGAAAACTTCTTTCCTAATCACTGCGCTGGCATTCAGCACCACTCCTGCACTTGCTCAGGTTTATCACCCCAGCTTCCCTGACATGGGAACTACAGGCATGCGTTGCTCCACGTCTATCAATGGCAACTCTGCAAGAACTAGCTGCGGAAGGGGATTAACAAAAGAAGAGCAACGCATTGACAAGTTGCAATATCAGCAAAGATTCAGCGCTGGATTAAAAGCTGCTGGCCGGCTCAAGGTTATGATTAAATAAGTGGGTCCAATGAGGCTCCAAGATCAAATAATCACTCGAGAAACTCTGCACACCTGCAAGCGCTATCTCCATATCGCTGTTTTGATCTTTATCTGTATTGAGCTGTAAAATACCTGCATCAAACCTCACCTCTCCTGAAGATCCGCTGAACTCAGCAGAACCAATAAATTTAATCGCAGTCTGGATATTCGAGAGATCAATACGATCTCCCTCCTCACCATTGAAGTCTGTAATCACATCACGTTTTCCGCCTGGTCGAGAATCATCCACACTATTAAACTGAAAGGTATCTGCACCCTCACCACCAACCAAAAAGTCACTTCCCGAACCGCCAATCAATGTATCGTCAAACTTGCGGCCCATCAGAGTCTGGCTACCATTCCCTGCCGTTAAAGTATCTTCCACATCATTAGATCCTTTAATAACTTCTGCGTCCCAACTATTGGGTACTTTCTGATCTATCCATGACATCGGCAAAAAGGGTGCTTCATAGATTGAAAGGGTCACAGATTCAGGATCATCAGGATTAATCTCCTTGGCTGCCGCATTAAGGAAGTCAATAAACTTGTTGTAGTCCAGAGCACTCAAGCCATCAAAAGTGCCACCATAGCTATTCAGGTATTTCATCGAATCGACTGTTTTACCCGGCTTACTAAGATTTTGATCAAGCTCTTTAATCGCCTTCGAGATCAAGCTGTCAGCAGGGACACCTTGGATATCTTGGAGACGATTAGTCATACCAACCCTGGCTTGATTGGTACTTGAAAGGTTCTCGATAGAGAACAACGGAACACCACCTTGAGGCGTATCAGTATCACCATTTCTTTTTGTTAAATCTAAAGGTTGATAATAAATCCCGTCTAAATGTGGAGGGCCCCAACCCTTCGAATCTGGATGGAGTTTTGAAGGTGCGCCGCCAGAAGGGTAATCGTGGTCAGAGAACATCCCAGCCAGCAGCTCTGGAAACTCGCGAAAATAACGATACGGCGTATCAACATTATGAGGTGCTAAAACATGCACTGACTTATTATCAAGATCAGGAATTGCATACCAATTCAAGCTTGTTCCTCCACCCTTGATTCGGCCATTCGGATAATCAGTATCAATATTCCCTTGAATGATCTTGCTGGGGCTGTCACCCAGAGCTTCAGTCATAGTGTCTGTAGATAAGAATTGATGCAAGCGAGTATCTTTGATGACGCTAAAATCCTTCGCAAAGTCAAACTCATTTGGCTCATATTCCAACTCACCAAACCAGTAATTTTCTGCAAAGGCTTCCATAGATCCACCGCTTGACTCAGCCCAAGCTTCGGTTCGATAATTAACAAAGCCATAGTTATAATGACCCGTAAACCCTTGTTGACTTGCCTCTTGATCAGTGAATCTTACACTTTCTGGCATATATCGATTCCATAGCCACTTCGTGTAGCCAATTCCAACTGGCTGGCCATTCACGCCCCCATATTGCGTATCATCCTGATAGGCACCACCACCCTCATGATCAAATTCCATGTGAGTAATCTTCTTTGAGATAGCAGAATTATTGATTGCTTCGATAAGTTCAAAACTTTGGCGCATATTATCCTTAGGATGGCCAGCTGTTCCATCGCCAATACTTGCATTACCAGCTGTATTGCTTGGATCACTTTTCCAGGCATTCGTAGGATTCACAGTGGTTACAACACCAGCCTCAACCTCACTAGGCAGCTTATCCAACCAATAAGTAACAATCCAAGGAGTGATCTTGCCTGTCCCTTTATCTTTTCTCATCCCCGAAGGCGGATTTGGGTTTAAATAGTTATACACTCCATTACCAACTGCGTCATCCGTATAATCGTTGATATGAAAATACGAGGTCTTGATCTTGCTGTTGTTCACGAAATCAAGCAGGTTATTACAATAGTCTTCAAAGGTCTTCTCGTCAACATTATACCAAGGGAAACCAAAATTAGTCAGTGAAAGCATTGGCAAAATTGCTGTTGCTTGAGTGGTATCAGTCGAGATCGACATTTGCACAATGACATTCTTTAAAATTTTAGCCCTACAACACTGTCTTTGCAGAATTTGTTACACCTCGTTCATTAAATAGTCTTCAGATCTACCTCGTTGGCTCTAAGTTTTGGAATGATCAAGTAAGACCTAAATTCGCATGGGTTCTTACTAGCATATTTACGGCCAATTCATTACTAAAGAAGCTTGCCTTGGCGAAGGAACCAACAACACTCAAAAAGCTGCAAAGTCACCTAAAGACGTTTTGGGCATCGCTAAAGAACACGGCCACGAATTCACTGCTGACAAGATTACTGAACTCAGTAAAGAGGAACTAGAAGGCGTGGCTGGTGCTGATAATAAGATCACTAATTTCTATACTGTGTAGCTATCATGCTGTCCATAACTTTCCCCCTCGGCTTCAAAACTTACACACTCAAAGCCTCTGCATTGACAGGGGCTTTTTATTACTTCAATCACACCTAAAAGCTCATGCATAAGCCTTCAATACCTGTCACGATTGAGCGCAGTTGGACAGAGATAGATAGGGCTTAGTTATTAATCAAATCTGCTATCAACTAGCAACTCCGGCCAATACTCGTTCAGCGGCAGCCCGATCCACAGGGACACCCGAGCACCGGTGAATCGTTATGGCCTGCAGGTGTCCATAGGCACTGCATGTGTGTTGGTCAGTGCCATCTATTGAAGTCACTACCATCTCTGGACTTCTAACGACCTGAATGGAACCCATCACCTGGCTTGTCATCACCTGGGCTACCTATGGCGCTCAGCGAACCACCGCTGCTCTGGAGAAAATTCCCCAAGCGTCAATGGAACAGTGCTTGAGCAACTCGAAGGTCCTCAATAACTGGCAACCCAAGGCAAGCGTGAAGTGCATCGAAGGTGTCCGGGGCTTCTAGACGCTCAGCGGGATCAAACAGGGGAGGGACTCACTAGCTAATTGCGTAGGTCATCTAGAGCAGATTTATCTCTGACACCTCCCCAAATGACATCGCCTCCATTTCGATCCTTTCCCTGAGGGGAGGGGGAGACTTAGACGTTGCATCGTCTATCACCGGGTTCTCAACACCGCCTTCCTGTTGCATCCCAATAAGTGGCGAAACCGGGCTCGCTTGGGGTGCTCTGCCCAGACCGATTGCAGTAACAATTTGGTTGCTCTTCTGTGGACAGAGCAACTATGTATAAAACTAATTCGTGCTCCTTTGAGAAGGCCACTCGCCACGGTCAGGCGACGGTGCCCACCACCGAGCAACTGGATGAGCTGTTTCCTGTGCCCTGCAGGTAGTCGGGATGCACCAGCTGCACTTGTCTTTCAAGCTCGATGAGCTGGCCGTGGAGATGGTCGATGCCCGAACAAAGAGG
>QCUI01000038.1 GCA_003210775.1 Synechococcus sp. AG-679-A04 | reverse complement strand
GAATGATTGGCCACAACCACCGCAAAGCGGACTCCGCTTGCTGCTTGGATCTGATCAACATCCATTGAAAGGAGTGGAGCTCCCGAAGGGCATCAAAGCCTTGAACAATGATGAACTCGAGGACCTTCTCGGTCGCGCAACAGATCACTGCGGCTGTTCGGAGGACTGGCCAGTGGAGCTCAACAAGTCCTGCAGCCATGAGGTCCTCGCTTTACAGATCAGCGGCAAGATTCCACCACTGGAACTCGTGATTGCTGCCACTGGTTCAGGCATGCTGGCAACGCGTGTTCTGCTGATGCTTGAGCCAAACGCCGAACTCGAGCTGCTCCAGGTCTTCCAATCAAAGGACGGCGTTGCGCACAGCCATCTTTGCGAAATCCTGCTCGGGGAAGAGTCACAGCTTCAGCATGGCTTGGTCTCCATGGGCGATGGCAGCAGTTCACTACTGACAACGCTGGCCATACAACAAGAGCCTCGCAGCCACTATGCATTTTCTTCCTTCGTTCAGGGGTCGTTGTTAGCTCGAATCGAGCCGAGAATCGTGCAACTGAGAGGGCAAGCCTTTACCTCTCTGAAGGGATTGGCTGTCGCTGCAGATGAGCAGCAAGTCGGCGTGCACTCCGCAATGCGTTTTGACGGCCCCGAAGGTGAACTGGATCAACTGCAGAAAAGTCTTGTCTCAGGAAAATCGCACACGATTTTTAATGGCTCGATTCAGGTACCCAAAGAAGCACAGCGAACCAATGCGGCACAACTCAGTCGCAATTTGATGTTATCGAGTCGTGCACGCGTTGATACCAAGCCAGAGCTTGAAATCATCGCCGACGATGTGAAGTGTGCTCACGGCGCCACGGTCAGCCAGCTGCAGGAGGATGAACTGTTTTATCTCCGTAGTCGCGGAATCACCGAAGTAGAAGCAACAGCGTTACTCCTGAATGGATATTGCCAAGAAGTGATCGATCAGTTACCAGCCAATGCTGAACGATGGCAGCTATCGAGAAGAATTCACGATGTTCTGACGACATCTACTTAGGCCATTAAGATCTCAATTAAGGCACTTGAATGGCCCAAGACTTTCATGCAAAGTTCAGCGAATCAGTCCTCGTTAATGAGGCAAAGTTCAAAACCTTGACACTCCTTTTTATACAAAATCTTTTCAAAAAACTTTTCACCTCTGATCTTCCGGAAAAGGCTTGGCCGCGATCAAGATTATGTCCCCACCAAGAGGTCAGATGACGCCGCAAACCCTTCAGGGGTATCAGCGAATCTGACTCAACTCAGACAGTGATGAATCCAGGCGATGGCTTGAAGGACATCTCACCCCAACTCGAAAATCAATCACTTAACTGCGTTTCTGAAATCGTCGGCATGACTGATCTCAGGTCAGAATGCCGCGACGTGATGGGCCATCCCCGTGAGACTGCCACTGTTCCTTTTGGGGTTGGCCTTGCTGCTGCCCTCAACTGCTCAAGCCAAGCCCAAAAAGGTTCCCTTCCCGACCAGGGAGGAACTGCGTTCACTCCAGTTACTGGCCTACAACTGCTCGCGCGCCAACGACCAGGACAGCTGTAGCAAGACCCGCAACCTTGCCGATCCACTCATGGACAACCCCAGACTTTCGGCTGCCTGCAAAGACACGATCTGGGAACTGGTTCAGGCCTCAGAGGTGGTGTCCTCCAATAGCTTCCAGCGCCGCGACAGTATCGACCGACCGGCACGCCGGCTCACGCTGGTCTGTTCGGAGCCTGAAAAACCCAAAGAACCTGCTGCACCAACCAAGACCTGATGACCCACACACAGCGCCTCAATCCCATTCAAAGTCAAAGCGTTGGTTAGGAAGCAACCGCGTCAGCTCACTGCCAGCTTCCTGCCACAGCTGACTTGAGATCAGCGGATGGGAGCGCAGCTCACGGATCAGCTCTTTCACATCTCCCTCAGTGAGCCCATGGCTGGACACCATGGATTCCAGACGTTTCTGAAAGTGCTCAAACACCTTCTGTTCCTGCTCAGAGAGAGCGCCAGCGTTGGGGTGATTGATCTCCATCACGCTTCAGAAGCCGTTACCCCTGAAAAGTAGCTGCGACAAGTGGTCGCGCCGACAACCCTGAACAGCATGTGGCGTGTAAAGGTTCTCGGTATCCGCTCCCGTCAGGGATGACCGCCTCCGCCTCGGCAGAACCCGCTCAAATCTTCGTGCGGCTCGAAGCCCCTTTTACCGACCAGAAGCCGGGCACCTCCGGATTGCGCAAAAGCAGTGCTCAGTTTGAGCAACCGCACTATCTCGAAAGTTTCGTTGAAGCTGTGTTTCGCACCCTTCCAGGCGTGCAAGGAGGCACGTTGGTGCTCGGAGGCGACGGCCGTTACGGCAATTTGCGTGCCATCAATGTGATCCTGCGCATGGCCGCAGCCCATGGCCTGAGCAGGGTGATCACCACCACCGATGGCATTCTCTCCACACCGGCCGCGTCCAACCTGATCCGCAAGCGCGAGGCCATTGGCGGGATCATCCTTTCAGCCAGCCACAATCCAGGTGGCCCCAATGGTGACTTCGGAGTGAAGGTGAATGGAGCCAACGGTGGCCCCACACCAGGATCCTTCACCGATTCGGTGTTCGAGTGCACCAAGTCGCTGGAGCAATACACCATTGTTGAAGCTCCCGAGCTGAATCTCGGGACTCCAGGAACACACCGCATCGGTGGCCTGGAGGTCGAGATCATCGATGGTGTCGATGATTTTGTGGAATTGATGCAGCAACTGTTCGATTTCGATCAGATCAGAGCTTTGCTGCGCAGCGATTTCCCGCTGGCATTTGACGCCATGCATGCTGTCACGGGTCCCTACGCCAAACGTGTCTTCGAGGATCTGCTGGGAGCCCCATCAAGCAGCGTGCGCAATGGCATTCCACTCGAAGATTTCGGCGGTGGCCATCCGGATCCCAACCTCACTTACGCAAACGAATTAGCGGATCTTCTGCTCAAGGGAGACGACTACCGCTTCGGTGCAGCCTGCGACGGTGACGGCGACCGCAACATGATCCTCGGGCAGCACTGTTTCGTGAATCCCAGTGACAGCCTGGCCGTACTGACCGCCAACGCCACTCTGGCGCCGGCCTATGCCGCAGGCCTAGCAGGGGTCGCCCGCTCCATGCCGACCAGCTCCGCTGTTGATGTGGTGGCAAAGGAACTGGGCATTGAATGCTTCGAAACACCAACCGGTTGGAAGTTCTTCGGGAATCTGCTGGATGCCGGCCGCATCACTCTCTGCGGAGAAGAAAGTTTCGGCACTGGCAGTAACCACGTGCGTGAGAAAGACGGTCTCTGGGCCGTGCTGTTCTGGTTGCAGATACTCGCGGTGCGCCGTTGCAGCGTGGCGGAGATCATGAGCAACCACTGGAATCAATTCGGTCGTCACTATTACTCACGTCACGATTACGAAGCGGTGCCCAGTGAGGCAGCACATGGCCTATACGAACGACTTGAAGGTCTCCTCCCTGGGCTCATAGGGCAGAACTTCGCCGGTCGCAAAATCACTGGTGCAGACAATTTCAGTTACACCGACCCTGTTGACCAGTCGGTGACTCAGGGTCAAGGCTTACGCATCCTTTTAGGGGATGGCAGCCGCGTTGTAGTGCGCCTATCGGGCACGGGCACCAAGGGGGCCACCATCCGGGTGTACCTCGAGAGCTATGTGCCGAGGAGTGGTGATCTCCATCAGGATCCTCAGATCGCCTTGGCCGACATGATCAGCAGCATCAACTCGCTGGCGGAGATTCAGCAGCGGACAGGAATGGACCGCCCCACCGTGATCACCTGAGCACCGATCACTCGACTGATATTGGCAGGGGCAAATGGACTCTCAGCGACGCCGCTGCCCCCGCAAAGTCTTCTTGTTCGAGCGGTACTCCTCCTCGGGTGCACTTTCCTGCAGCTGACGCATGCTTTCGATCGATGAACCAAACAGCACGGCTGAGAGGGTCACTACTCCATAGAGATAAAACAATCTTGCTGTGGGGAGATCGGCAGGGGTGTTGCGGATGAATGTATTGAGAAAAATCGAGAGCACGACGCCGATACCTGCACCGATGAACGCAGCCCAGAGAACTTTGAAACCGTTGAATCGAGAAGTGTCAGCATTGCGGGAGTGAGGCCTCGGAGAGCGACTCATGAGCTGATCAGTCTCGAACCATCCGAGCGCCCGAGCAGAGACTTGAGAACGACATAAAACACCGGGACAACGAACAACGAGAGAACGGTGGCGATCAACAGACCACCAAACACCACAGCACCGAGGGACGTCTGGCTACGGGCGCCGGCGCCACTGGCGAAGACCAGCGGCATGAAGCCAAACAGCGAAGAGATTGCCGTCATCAGGATCGGCCTCAGACGGGAACCTGCAGCAAAACGAGCGGCCTCCAGGGCATTGGCACCGGCCTGCATCCGCTGATTGGCCATATCCACGATCAGGATTCCGTTGCCAGCCGCCAAACCGATCAACATCACCAGACCCACCTGGGCATAGACATTGAGCACCTCACCCCTCAAGGCCAGAAAGGCGAGCGCGCCCAACATGGCTGTGGGTACCGTCATCAGAATGATCAGCGGATCGGCGTAGCTTTCGTACTGCGCAGACAGCACCAGGTACACCGCCAAAATGCCAAGTGCAAAGATCACCACCGCAAGAGCACCGGCCTTCACTTCCTCACGAGAAATTCCGGTCCAGTCGAAACTGAGGCCCTGGGGATTGATGGTCTCAAAGATCCCCTTCATCGCTGTAATCGCCTGACCGGAACTCCTTCCGGCCGCAGGAGTGCCTTCAATCTTGATCGCTCTATAGAGATTGAAGTGAGGGACCACCGTGGGGCCGAGCGTTTCATGCACACTGAAAAACTCAGCCAGCGAAATCAGTTCACCGTTGGAGCTCTTGACGTAAAGCGCTGACAGTCGCTCGGGGGTCGCACGACTTTCAGCATCGGCCTGAACGTAGATCCGACGCACCTTGCCCTCCTGGAAGGTGTCGTTCACATAGAGGCCACCGAAGTTGATACTGAAGGTCTGCATGGCAGCACCGAAGTCGACATCAACAGCGGCCATTCGATCGCGATCCACCTGAATCTCGATCTGAGGGGATTCAGGCGCAAACAACGTGTAGACGCGGTCAAGATCAGAATCGCGATTGCCCTGCTGAATGAGGCGCCCCGCCGCCCCATAGAACTCAGGCAGGCTGTAGCCCCCACCGCTCTGATCCAGGAGCTGAAATTCGAAACCACCGCCTGTTCCATAGCCAGGGATCGCAGGTGGTTCCACCACAACGACTCTGGCGTCATCCACTGAGCGTGCCAACTTCTGATTGAGCCGCTCCACGATGGCCGCAACGGGCTGATCAGGTTCCTTCCTGTCAGCCCAGTTTTTGGTTCCGAAGAAGAACAGGCCCTTGTTGGGACTATTGCCATCCAAGCTTGCTCCACTAAACAGCGAAGCCGACGTGATGTTTTGTTCAGTGCGCAGCACTGCGGCCACCTGCTCATTAATCGCCTCGGTGACCTGGGTGGAAACGCCTTCCGGAGCCTGGACAACTCCAATCGCATAACCCTGATCCTCGATCGGCACGAAGCCACCGGGAATGGCCCGGAAAGCAACGGCCGTGAGCAGTATGCCGATACTGAGAATGCTCATCACCAGTCGACGTCGACCGAGAGCCCACTCCAAAGCGGAGGCGTAACGGCTCTCCATCACGGCATAACCGCTGTTGAACTTGGCGAAAATAATCGGTGTAAACCAACCCAGGACCAAGCCCAGAGCTGGATAGACGGTCACCGGGATGACCCTACTAACACCAACAAGAATCAAGCCAGTGATGGCACCGCCGATGGTGAACGGCAGTGTGATCGGTCGATCGATGAACCGCCCCAACAGCAGGCCCAGCAAGGCACCAACAGCCAGAGGAATCAGCGCCAAAGGCGCTCCACTACCGACCACCAGCAATCCATACACAAAGCCAATCACCGTGCCGGCGATGGCATAGTTCCGCCGTCCTGGATCCTTCGCTTCACGCGCCAGCAGTAGTGCTGACAACATCGGCGAGAAGGTGAGCGCATTGAAGGTAGAAATGGCGATCGAGAAGATCACCGTGGCCGCGAACTGTTTGTAGATCGTTCCCGTAGCACCAGGGAAAAACAGAACTGGCAGGAACACCGCGAACTTCACCAGCGAGGTGGCGATGATCGCTGAGAACAGCTCGTCCATGGTGGCTTTCGCTGCTTCCAGTGCCGTCATCCCCTCCGATTTCTTGGCAGAGGTGTCCTCAATCACGGTGATCGCATCGTCGACCACGAGACCCGTGGCCAACACAAGACCAAACAGAGTGAGTTGATTCAGGGAAAAGCCAAAACCAAGCACCAGTCCGAAGGTACCGATCAGTGCCACGGGGATCGCGATCCCCGGTACGAGGGTGGCCTTCCAGTTCTGCAGGAACAGGAAAAGAATCAGAACCACGAGCACCACCGCATCCCGCAGGGAATTCACCACGCCCTGGATGGAGGCGGAGATGAAGTCGGTGTTGTCGTAGACCTTCTCCATTTTCATGCCCACCGGCATGGTTGTCTCAAAGTCAGCCAACACCTGTTTCACGCCATCCGACACCTCGAGCGCATTGCTGCCTGACAGCTGATAAACGGCAAGACCAACAGTGGGAACACCCTGAAGATCGGTGGCACTCACGGCATAAGTCTCACCACCGAGTTGCACGCTGCCCACATCTTTCAGGCGCACCAGACCACCTCCCTCGGCGGTGCGCAGCACCATGGACTCAAAGTCCTCCACGCTGCGCAGGCGGCCCTGAAGCTGAACAGTGAAGGTGAACTGCTGTCCCTGCGGTGCCGGCTCGCTCCCGACTTGGCCTGCAGAAACAAGGCGGTTCTGACTTTCAAGCTGACTGACGACATCGGTGGAGGTGAGACCGAAGCTGGCAAGCTTGTCGGGATCTAACCACAAGCGAAAAGCCAGTTTGCGATTGCCGAAATAAGTGAGTTCACCAACTCCGCTCACTCGCTTGATGGCATCGGTGAGGTTCAGATCCAGCAAGCCGCTGATCGTCTCTGCGCTGTAGGTAATCCGTTGCGGATCCTCGCTACCGAAGTTGTAAACGAGCAGGATCGAGTTCGATGCCTTGTTGACGGTGACACCCGCCTTGCGGACCTCATCAGGAAGCTGAGGTTCCGCCAGGGACACCCGGTTCTGAACATTGACCTGGTTGATATCGCCATTAGAGCCGCTGGCAAATGCCACATCGATTGAACTAATTCCGTCTCCGGAACTGGTGGACTTAATGAAGTCCATGTTCTCGACACCATTGATCTGCTGCTCAAGAACACTGGTGACGCCCTCCTCAACCGAGACGGCATCGGCGCCGCTGTAGTTGGCCCTCACTTTGACGGTGGGGGGAGCGATGTCCGGGAGATTCTCGATCGGAAGAATCGGAATCGCAATCAATCCCACGATCACGATCAGGATGCTGCAGACCGTGGTGAGAACGGGTCTGGTGATGAAGTTATTGGAGGCGGACATGACTCAGTGGCTCAGTTGCTCACCTTCACGGGCACGCCGTGGCGCAGGCTGAGCAGATTGCTGGTGATCACTTTCTGTCCGACCGAGAGCCCCCTGATAACGGGATAGCGGTTGTTCTGCAGGGGGCCGAGACTGACCGGCGTTTGTAGGGCAAACAGGATCTCGCGGGGAATCACGCCGCGGTCCATCCCCCGCTTAATCCTGGCCAAGTCAGCCTTGCCAGGCTGCGCTTCCAGCTCCTGGAGTGTGCCGAGACGAAACACGAAACTCTGGCCAGAGGTCTGCGTCACGGCAGCAAAGGGAACGGACGGTTGCTGACGGGATTCCAGCTGAACCCGAGTGCGCAACCTCTGACCGTTGCGCAGCGTTCCCTCTGGATTAGGAAACTGCGCCCTCACAAGAAGGGCCTGCGTTCCGGAGTTAATCCCAGGATCAACCGACATCACTGAGCTCCTGGCCATCACCTCATTCCGGCCCGGAAGACTGAGCAACACCGGCAGACCAACCCTGATGCGATCGGCAAAGGTAGACGGCACCTCCACCCTGGCCTCCAAGGTGTTGTTACGAATCAGCTTGGTGAATGGGTCGCCATTTCTCACCACATCCCCGACCTGCACGGACACGTCCGCCACTGTTCCAGCGATCGGTGACTGCAGGTTGCTGTAGGCCAGTGTGGCCTCTTGAGCTCTCACCTCTTCTCTTGAGGCGATGTAGATCGCGCGCCGCTGATCACGCTCCGAGGCTTCCGCGGCACCAAGGGGCACCAGGAATTCATAGCGTTTCAGCTCCAGCAGATCCTTCTGCTCTTTGGCTTTCAACCCGGCAAGCTTGGCCTGCTCCTGAGCTTGATCGAGGGTCATGAGCAACTGCCCAGCGGACACCCGATCTCCCTGCGAGATCTTCAAATCAATAATCCGACCTGATGCCTGAGCCGCAAGCTGAACCAGATCGCCGGCCTCCAGAGTGCTCACCGTGTCGACATCCTCTGTGAATGCAGCCTCGGTGACAGCAGCTTGCTTCACTTCTGGCAAGGGCCTCTGGGCATCACCCCCATCACCGCAAGCACCGAGCATGACGCTTGCCAGTGCCAAGGGAATGACGGAACGGTTCAGACGCACGGGCACAACTCGGACGGCCGCATTATGACCGCGCTGATGACATCGAAGGCTGAAATTGAGCAAGAATCGACTCACCGGGAATCGACGCCGTGGGCGGACCTTTGAAACAGGATCTGTTCAGCCATCACGGGGAAGCAGCGCGGCGGAGGCAGGCCCCCCTCGCCGATCGCCTGCGGCCGCGCAATCTCGATGAATTCGTTGGGCAGGGAGCAATCCTGGCTGAGGGTCGCCTGCTGCGCCGAGCCATCTCAGCTGATCGGGTCGGAAATCTGATTCTGCATGGCCCACCCGGGGTTGGAAAGACAACCTTGGCGCGCATCATCGCCAATCACACAAGAGCCCATTTCAGTTCTCTCAATGCCGTGCTTGCAGGTGTGAAAGACCTGCGCTCCGAAGTGACCGATGCCGGTCAACGACTTGAACGCCATGGACTCCGAACCATCCTGTTTATCGATGAGGTACATCGCTTCAACAGCGCCCAGCAGGATGCATTGCTGCCGTGGGTGGAGAACGGCACACTCACGCTGATTGGTGCCACCACAGAAAACCCCTTTTTCGAAGTCAACAAGGCGCTGGTCAGTCGGTCCAGGTTGTTCCGCCTGCAGCGCTTGGAGCCGGAAGACCTCAGTCGTTTACTGCAGACAGCGCTGCACGACAAAGAGCGTGGCTACGGCGACCGCAATGTGGAGATCAGCACTGAAGCCTCGGCCCATCTCGTCAATGTGGCGGGAGGTGACGCACGCAGCCTGCTCAATGCGCTGGAGCTCGCAGTGGAAAGCACTCCTGAAAGTCACCAGGGAGTAATTAACATCGACCTTGGCATTGCTGAAGAATCCATTCAGCAGCGCGCAGTGCTCTACGACAAGCAGGGTGATGCGCACTTCGACACGATCAGCGCATTCATCAAATCCCTGAGGGGCTCGGACGCCGACGCCGCACTGTTCTGGTTGGCACGGATGATCGAAGCGGGTGAAAACCCACGCTTCATTTTCCGGCGCATGCTGATCTCTGCCGGGGAAGACGTTGGCCTCGCCGACCCCCAGGCCGTGGTGGTGGTCGAAGCCTGCGCCGCGGCCTTTGAGCGAATCGGACTGCCAGAGGGTCTATATCCACTGGCCCAGGCAGCTCTCTATCTGGCATGCACTGAAAAAAGCAACAGCACCAGCGGCATGTTCGAAGCACTGCGTCAGGTGCGTGAAGCCCAGCGTCAGGAGGGGCCTCCCCACCTTCGCGACGCCAACCGCGATGGTGATGCCTTCGGTGACGGCAAAGGCTATCGCTACCCCCATGCTTTTCGTGAACACTGGGTGGCTCAGCAGTATTTACCCAATGCCCTTCAGGGTGAAGCCTTCTGGTCACCGAGTCGCCAGGGCTGGGAAGGGCAACGACGTGAACGGATGCTGGAACGGCGTGCCGCTCAGCTGGCGGCATCAGCCGAGGCTGTGGATGAACACCCGCTGTTGGTCAGCAGCGGACCGGAGCAACCTCAGCTGGAGCGTTGGCTGCAACGTCAACTATCCGTGGATGGCGAACGCCTGCAGGAGCTGAGACAGCGACTGTGGTCCGATCTCTGCTGGCAACGCACGGATCGCGTGCTGATTCTTGGCGGTCGGTCACTGCTCTGGTCGCTTGATCCCCTCGGAGCCGTGGCCGAGGGTGGCCTCACGATTCTCTGTGCATCCTCAACGGAACAGCTGCGACTGGAAGCGCAGTTGCAGTTGCTTGATCCTCTCAATCAACCGGCCATCCTTGCCGATGCTGCTGAACTGGAGCGACTGAGCCCTGACTACCAGTTCGAAGTGGTGGGAGGACGACTGAATCAGGAGGATCTCAAAGCTGCTGACCTTGAGACGTTCTGGGCCCGGGTGAGCTCCCGCTCGACAAGCGGTGCGCAGCTGAGGTTGTTGCTGAGTGAACCACAACTCGGGCCAGCAGGGGGACTGCTGGAACTGCTCGTTAAGGGAAAGGAGGCGAGCAAACCGAGTTCATCGCTGCAGGTCCTGGCTGCACTGGAATCCATCTGGCTGAGCCAGGCGGAACAGCGTCAGCTGCTGCTAAGCCAACTGGAGCGGTGCGGCTGGGTGACGAACCAGAGCAGCTGGCAGGAATCGCTAAAGCTATCCATTGAGCCGAGCCTGATCGAACGATGGCTCGGAGAAGACCGCCCTTACCGCAGGGCTCTTGAAGCAACCGGTGAGGCCAGTGAAAACGCACTGTCGGAGCTGCGTCGCGAACTTTTGAAGCAACGTGGCAGACATCTCCCCCAGAGTCTTCGTCACTGGCGAATCGAAGGTCGACTGGCTTGAGGGGCTTCCATCAAAAGAAGCCATAAAAAAAGCTCCGGCAATGCCGGAGCTAAAAGAGGGAAGTTGATGAACCCGTGAGGGTTCACAAACATCACCAAAGGCCGCGAACAGGAGCTGCAGAACGAACTGGCTCAGCGGGAAGGATCTGGTTGGCCTGCACACAAGCGGGCAGGAACACATACCAAGACAGCAGGGATGTGGACTGGGGCTCATCAAGACCGTCCTTACAGACGTTCTGAGAACCGTCAGAAACTCCGTTGTCGTTCAGACGGAAGTCAACGGGGAGCTGCCTCATGATGCCGGCTGAGGAGATTTCTCCATCAGCAGCATCAAGGATGATGGCGGAGCGAAGAGCGACCACGGCGGTCTTCTTCTTCTGCCAGTAGGGGAAGTAGCTGCGAGTCTGGTCGTCCAGGAACTTCACGCCATCGGCGGAATACAGGAAGCGAGAAACACCAACCAGATCTACGTCGTAGCTCTTGGTCATGCCCTCTTGGATTTCATCAGCAGTCCAACCGGAGTTGTTGATGCCTGCTTGAAGGGCACGGTCAGTGATTTCGCCATCGTTGAAAAACTTGGCGAAAGCTGAGGCTTTGGTGGTCCAGACAGCGCCACCTGACACCCAGCGCACGGGGCGCTTGGTGCCAGCTTCAGCGGCGACAGCCAGAGTGGAAATGGAAGCGGCGGCGAGAGCGCCGGCTGCAAAACGGGTGAACACGGACGGCGAGAAAAGACGTCTTTTTAATCCTATCCATAGGAAAAAGAGTTGCCAACAAAATCACCGCCTAAAAGCGCAAATCAGGACAAATTCGCCTCACAAGGACCACTCAAGCAAGACTCATGAATCTCAGTGGATGCATGGATCTCGAGATGAAGCATCGTTGTTGATTCGTTGATTGAGTGAAATCGATCCCAAAGACCATTGATGTCACTTGACCTAATAATTGTTCAAGCTGTGCAGAGCAGACAGTCCTGCAGAAATGCCTGCTCTGCAACGACAACTCCTAGACGCCATGCCCCCTGAGACCTCAACTGGGCAACAACCTTGAGATTCAAACCGCGATGCAGGGCAGCACGAAGACTGGAGCTCACCTCCCAGAAACGAAGATCCTGTGCAAGAGAGCCTCGCTGCCACTTGATCGCAGCCTCCTTGACCAACCACCGATCCAGAACCTGCTGTCGCAGCTGATCCCCCTCCAGCTCCCCTAACTCACACTGCTCAGCCTCAGTAAAAAAACGGCGCATCAAGGCGGCCGAAGCATGAAGCTTTCGATCGGCACGCTCCAGGTCAACTCCGATGGGCTGCTGCGACCAACCCAACAGACAAGCGTCCGCACAGTGACTAAGGCTCACATAGCCCCAGTCGTCGGAGAGCCGAGGTGGAGCACCCGGTGGAGCAGTCAGTGGAACCTGCAGAGGTCCAGCACCATGCAGCGTTGCCAAACAACTGCGCATCCAACTGCGTGAGGCCAGGAAGTGCTGGGCTCGGGACGCCGTCAGTCCTGCGGCCCAAGCGCGCTCTTGATTGCTCACAACAAGTTCACCAGCCGCAGCATCAGGGCCGATCTGATGCATCCACAACGCAGTTACGCTGCCGCCGACAGTCCGGCTATCCATGACTCTGCAGATCGGCGATCCCGCCCCTGACTTCACACTTCCAGATGAGAACGGCGAGCCCCTCACACTTTCATCTCTGAAAGGACAACGAGTGGTGATCTATTTCTATCCGAAGGATGCCACCCCCGGCTGCACCAAGGAAGCGTGCAACTTCCGCGACCGCTGGAGCGACCTCAAGGCTCATGGCATCAAGGTGTTGGGCATCAGCAAGGACAACGCCGCCTCCCACACACGCTTCATCGCCAAGCAGGAACTTCCCTTCACCCTGCTCACCGACGAAGAACCATGCGCAGTGGCCAGCAGCTACGAGAGCTATGGCCTGAAGAAATTCATGGGCCGTGAGTTCATGGGAATGATGCGTCACACCTTCGTGGTGGATGCTGAGGGCAAGCTTGAGTTGATCTATACAAAGGTCAAAGCTGATTCAATGGCCGATCAAGTGCTCAGCGATCTGGGGCTGGGCTGACCAGCGTCACCAGCGACTGCATCACAAGATCAGGGGCATGATTCAGCTCAAGCCCCTGCGTCTGCAAAGCTCGCACCAGCAGTGGAGCATCACCGCCGCAGAGCCAAAGCGGAGAGGGATCAAGCTCTTGGGCTCGGAGAATCAGACCGACGAGACTTTCGATCACTCCCCGGCGCATGGCCTCGCACGAATCCCTGGGGAACGACACGCCATCGCAGGAATCCTGCCTCTGGTCGTCAGGATCTGTCAGCGCCTCAGTGCCTGCAGCCATGGCCTGCAACTGCAGCCTCAATCCAGCTGCAAGCCAGCCGCCATTGAATTCGCCGTCTGCAGTCACGCGCGTCAGGCTGAGCACGGTGCCGGCATCAACAACCATCAGTGGGCCAACCTCTGCTGACTGGGTCCAGGCGCCCCATCCCGCCAGCGCCCTGTCGATGCCAAGCCATGGAGGCACATTTCGAAGCGGAATCGCATCGAGACAGAGACGAGTGTCCGGCCTAAGCACGGAATGAGTAGGTACAGGTCCCACTGCCGCCCAGGAGCAAAGCGGGGAAAAGCCAGACAAAACAGACGGCTGCGGCTGGGAATGGCTGTAGCTCCAGGCACCGCTCCTGGATTGCACAGCCCAGTGCCAGCGACTGTTACCGATCAGCAGACAGCGCTGCTCAGAGGGCATGGTCAGATGCCATCGCCCATCACTCCGGGCACGTGGATTCCGCACTCCTGACGCTGTCCGCCGAAGCGGGTGCCGCGGCCCTCGGACTCAAGGCCGTCTGGAGCACTGGAATGCCAGTCGCCAACGGTGGAATACCCCTGATCGAAGAGCGGATGTTGAGGCAGGCCATGCTCCTGCATGTAATAAAAGACATCCCGATTGGTCCAACGCAACAAAGGGCGCAGAGACAGACGCTCACGAATCGGATCGAGCACGGTCATGGTCTTGCGCAGCTCTGTTTGGCCACGTCGCACTCCACTGGCCCAGCAGCTCACCTCGAGTCCGCTGAGTGCTTCCTCTAGTGGCTCCACTTTGCGGAGACGCAGATACAAATCCAGATCCTGCTCTCGTCCGGTCTCCCAGAGCCTGCCGTGGACTGATTCCATGCGGGCAGGAGACACCGAAGACTGCGCCACAACGAGCTGAGTGCCCAGTCGCTCACAAAGAGTGCTGGCATAGCGATAGGTCTCTGCAGGCAGATATCCCGTGTCCACCCAGATCACAGGCACGGTGTCTCCTCCAGAGAGGCGACTGAGCATATGCAGCAACACTGACGACTGGATACCAAAGCTGGTGGTCATCGCGAAGCCGGAACCGAATCGATTCAGGGCCCACTGCAAACGCTGCAGTGGCTCCAGAGGCTCCAGCTCCGCTCGCAGGGTTTCTAGACCGGCAGCCGCCATGTCCGAATCCACACCACCAGCGGTGCTGATCATGTCTGTGGTGCCCTGGCTCATGCACTCCATCCTCCAATGCCGAGGTGACCACAGGTCTGCCTATGGTTTCAATACGCACCAGAGAATGCCTTGACTCCCCCTGCCAGCGGGCAAGTTCAACCGATCGTGGTGATCGGTGGTGGATTCGCCGGATTGTCGACGGCGCTTGCCTTCAGTCGCCTGCATCCAAGACCACCGATCGTGCTGATCGAACCTCGTGACCGCTTCGTCTTCGTTCCTCTGCTCTACGAATTACTGAGCGGAGAACTGAAGGGATGGGAGGTTGCACCCGACTACGCATCCTTACTGCAGGGGCATGGGATCAGTCACCTGCAGGACCGTGCGAGCTGCATCGATCTCGATGCCCGGTGCATCACCACAGCATCGGGCCGCGCCCTGCATTACAGCCAGCTTGTGTTGGCCACAGGTGCACAACCCGCGGACTTTGGGATTCCAGGAGTCCGCGACAATGCCCTGAATTTCCACACCCTGTCTGATCTGCAACCTCTGCAGGAGCGGCTGCAGGAGCTGCGTCGGCGCCCATCAGGCAGGAGCTCCCTCGTCATTGCTGGTGCTGGTGCCACAGGAGTCGAGCTGGCTTGCAAGGTCGTGGACCTGCTCAACGGTGCCGCCACGGTGCAACTCGTTGAACTCGGTGATCAGATCTTGCCTAGATCAAAAGCCTTCAACAGGGAGCAGGCCGAAAAAGCCCTGAAAAAACGTGGTGTCACCGTTCACCTCAACACCAGAGTGGACTCGATGACAGCAACCTCCGTGATCCTGAGCGGAACACAGGGCTCGTCTCAACTGGACCATGATGGACTGGTATGGACCGCAGGCAGCCGACCCACCCTTCCGGAGATTTCTCCCAAGCTGGAGCTCCATCAAGGGCGGCTGCCAGTCACTGAATCGCTCCGTCTGCAGGCCTACCCGGATGTTCTGGCCCTCGGAGATATCGCTGTGAATCCCAATGCAGACGAGCTTTCCAGCTGGCCTCATTCGGCTCAGACGGCCATTCAGCAAGGTCAGTTTGCAGCCAAAGCGCTCAAGGCAAAGCCTCAGAACAGTGAGACAAACGCCTTTGTGTTCAATGATCTCGGCGAAATGCTCAGCCTTGGCATTGGCGATGCCTCGATCACCGGTCTGGGCCTGACCCTCGCTGGCCCTCTGGCCTTCAAGCTGCGACGACTGACCTATCTGACCCGGTTACCAGGGCTTTCGCTGGGGCTTCGCGCAGCCGGAGCCTGGCTGGTCAGTCCTTGAAACAAGCTCACCTGGCAGGAAGAACCAGGGGGCTGCGTCCATCACAGCTCAAGCAGCTGGATCGTCTCAGCCATCGTCGTCACCCTGATGATTCCGGCGCTGACGTTTTCACGCTGGAGCGGCTTGCAGAGCTGGCTATGAAGCTTGAGGAAACGCTGCATCTGCTGATCGACGACCGTGGCGTTTGCCGCCTTCTTTGGGTTGGCCCACTTGGAGAATCCGATCGACTGGACCGGCATCTTCAGGGCGGCTCCAGGCGTCGCTCCAGGCAATGGCGCCTGATCAGCACACTGCATGAACGCCGTTCTCCGGAGCTTGTCCCTGATGGTCGCGATGCGGTGATCGCCCTGGATGTTCAGCCCGAGTCATGGCTGCGATATCAGGCCGTGATCTCTCGCAGTGGGATCCGTTCCGGTGCCCTATGGGTTCCGGATCCCACTGCCGATGGCGGATGGAGTTGCGGCGAAACGGGCGATCTGACGATGCTCTGCCGCTGCGACACCCCTGCCGGGCATGCCCATCGGCGTGGCGAAACACTTCAGGCAGCGCAAGAGCCCACTGCAACGGTGGAGCAGGTGCTGCTGCTCACTCTCACCGGCACGGACCCAGCACGGAACGAGCGTGAACTGGCCGAACTGGAGGGGTTAACCCGTAGTGCTGGTGCAAGAACGGTTGCAGTCTGCCGCCAGCGTCAGGGACAGATCAATCCTCAGACCCTCTGGGGTACGGGCAAGCTGCAGGAGGCTGCCCTGGACATCCGCAAGCACGGCGCCACGCTTGTCATCACCGACAGAGAGCTCACTCCTGTTCAAGCCAGAAATATGGAGCGGCTACTGGACAGTCCTGTGATGGATCGCAGCGAGCTGATCCTCGACATCTTTGCCCAGCGAGCCTCCAGTGCTGCAGGTCGCCTGCAGGTGGAACTAGCTCAGCTCCGCTACAGACTTCCAAGGCTTAAGGGACGTGGATTGAGCCTGTCTCGGCAGGGGGGGGGGATCGGCACCCGCGGGCCGGGAGAAACCCAGCTTGAAAAAGACAGGCGTGCCATCAGCCGACGCATCGAACATCTGGGGCGGGAATTGCGCCAGCTGGGAGCGCACCGAGCCAGGCTGAGAGAGGGACGCCAGGACCTACCTGGTGTGGCGCTGGTTGGATACACGAATGCTGGCAAGTCGTCGCTGCTTAATGCGCTCTGTGATCGCGCTCCGGGAGGACCGGTCCAAGCCGAAAACATTCTGTTTGCAACCCTCGATCCCACAACACGTCGGCTCTGCTTACCAAAGGCTGGAGCCGCACCTCGCGAACTGTTGATCACCGACACGGTGGGCTTCATCCGGGAACTGCCGGCCCCCCTGATGCAAGCCTTCATGGCCACGCTGGAGGAAACCCGCAATGCAGACCAGCTCCTGCTGGTGGTGGATCTCGGTGATCCCGACTGGCAGGGACAACTCAAAGCGGTTCACTCCATCCTCGATGGTCTTGGCTGTGAGCAGCCCAGACAGGTGCTGGCTAACCAGATCGACCGATGTCATGCAGGAGCCCTGGAGCGGATCCGTGAACTGGAGCCCGAAGCCCTCTACCTCTCCGCCACTCTGGGAACAGGCCTGAAGGGTCTGCGAACATGGCTTGAACAGACGTTCTGGGAGTCCAAACCAGAAACAGTCAGCCCACCTGTCACGGAGCCAACAGGCGCACCCCCCAATGGTTGAGCTCAGTGACGCTCTGCAGAACGGAGACGCTCTGATCACTCTGGCTGTGCTGCTGGTAGCGGTGGCCCTGTTCATCAGCGGAGCCATGGCACCCGAACTGGTGGGGCTGCTCAGTGTGTCGCTACTGATGATCGGTGGCGTGCTCACCCCTCTACAGGCCCTGAGCGGCTTCGGCAGCCCGGCACTGATCACGCTGATGGGACTGTTCGCCGTTTCAGCAGCCCTATTTCGCAGCGGCGCCCTTGATCGACTGAGAGAACTGATTGCATCCGAAAGCATCCGCACTCCCAGGCGCATGGTGGGCTTGCTGACCCTGGTGGTGGCGCCGATCTCCGGCGTAGTGCCCAACACACCGATTGTGGCCAGCCTGCTTCCGGTACTGGAGTCCTGGTGCCAGAAGCGAGGGATCGCGCCATCCAGAGTGCTTCTGCCTCTTTCATTCGCCACACTTCTGGGCGGCACCCTGACCCTGCTCGGCAGCTCCGTGAATCTGCTGGCCAGTGACATCAGCCAGCAACTGGGCTACGGATCTCTCGATCTATTCAGCTTCAGCGCCATCGGAGTGCCGGTCTGGCTCGCCGGAGCGAGCTACATGCTGCTTGCCCCTCGCACATTGCTGCCAGACAGAAGTGCCCCCGATGATCAGCTCAACACCAACCAGTCGCTCACTGGATACTTCACCGAAGTCACCATCCCAGGCTCGTCCTCCCTTGTCGGACAGACCCTGCGACACAGCCGTCTGCAACGTCGCTTCGATGTGGACGTTCTGGAGCTGCAAAGAGGTGGCGAGCGAATCCTTCCACCCCTGGCCGACCGCTGCATCGAGGCCGAGGACCGCCTGCTACTGAGAGTCACCCGCGCAGATCTGCTTCGACTGCAGCAGGAGCGCACGATTCAGCTCGCTTCCTGCAGTCGTCCTTCAGCTGAAAACCCCGCCGTGGTCAACACTGAACCAGCCTTATCCAGCGAAGGTACAGACGGTCAGAAAACCGTTGAGGTTCTGCTACCTGCTGGGTCCACACTGGCCGGTGCGAGCCTGCGGGAGCTGCGCTTTCGACAACGCCACAACGCAACGGTGCTGGCACTGCGCCGTGGTCAGCAAACGGTTCAGGAGCGACTTGGCCAGGCCGTTCTTCGTGAAGGCGATGTTCTGCTGTTGCAAGCTCCGCTGGATGCGATCCGAGGGCTTCAGGCCAGTAACGATCTGCTGGTGCTCGACCAGCTTGAAAACGATTTACCCACCATCCGACGCAAACCTCAGGCCATCACCATCACGGCTCTGATGCTGCTGGTCCCCACAGTCACCGCCGTGCCTCTGGTGGCCGCCGTGCTGCTGGCTGTTGTGCTGCTGGTGCTGATGGGATGCCTGAGAACAGGTGAGGTGCAGCGCTCGATCAGGCTGGACGTGATCCTTCTGCTCGGATCCCTGTCCAGCTTCAGTGTGGCTCTGCAGACCAGTGGCCTGGCCAACGCCATGGCATCCGACATGGAGCGACTACTGCTGAACTGGCCGTCGTACTGGGCGTTACTGGTGATTTTTCTGGCTACCAACCTGATCACCAGCGTCATGAGCAATGCCGCCTCGGTGGCATTGCTGGTTCCCGTGGCAACCCAACTCGCCCCCTCTTTGAACCTTCCCCCCCAGGCTCTTTTACTCACGGTGCTGTTCGGAGCCAGTCAGTCGTTCCTGACTCCGATGGGATACCAGACCAACCTGATGGTTTTCGGACCAGGGCGTTACCGCTTTTTCGATGTGGCTCGCTATGGGGCTGGTCTCACATTGCTGATGACCTTTCTGGTTCCAGGACTGATCCTCTCCCAGGCAGGAGGACGCTGAGCGCATGGCACTCCCTCGAGCCATTCATCGCACTCAGGCGTGGTACCGGCGCCTCACCGTGCCCCAGTTCACGGTCGTGACGGGATTGCTGGTGATCACCATCGGGACACTGCTGCTGTCCAGCCCGCTCTGCTCCAGCAAGAGTGTCGGGCTCTGGGAAGCACTATTCACAGCCACCTCCGCGGTCACCGTGACAGGCCTGACCGTGATTGATGTCGGCAAGGATCTAACCGTCGTCGGTCAGGCCGTTTTAGCGGTCATGATCCTGGTGGGAGGTCTCGGCTTGATGGCCATCACCACCTTCCTGCAGGGGTTCGTGGTGCGGGGAGCCTCCCTGCGACGTCGCCTGGATCGTGGCCAGACCCTCGATCAATTCGGTGTGGGGGGAGTCGGCGGCACATTTAGAAGCATTGCCCTCACCGCCGCAGTGTTGATCATGGCGGGAGCCATTGTGCTCTACAGCTACGGTTTTTCAGACCTTCCTGCAGGTAGAGAACGGCTGTGGGCATCTTTGTTTCACAGCATCTCGGCCTACAACAACGCGGGGTTCGGCCTCTGGAACGACAGCCTCGAGAGCTACAGGACGAATCGGGTGGTGAACGCTGTAATCATGCTGCTGATCGTTTTGGGAGGTCTCGGCTGGCGTGTGACCAACGATCTCTGGAGCAATCGACATCGACTCAAGCGCCGCAATCTCAGCCTCCACACACGACTGGTGCTGAGAACGTCGATTCTGCTGATCCTGATTGGCACCTTTGGACTTCTGCTCACTGAATCCCTGTCCAAGGGGCACATCCTCACCACGATGGGTTGGCCTGAACGACTGATGAGCGCCCTGTTCGAGTCAGTGAGTGCTCGAACAGCGGGCTTCACCACTGTTCCGCTCTCCGAGCACAGTGTTTCCGACTCCGGACTGTTGCTGCTGATGGCATTGATGTTCATTGGAGCCAGCCCTGGAGGGACTGGCGGGGGTATCAAGACAACCACGGTGGCCGCACTGATGGCCGCAACCCGATCCACACTTCGCGGTCAGGATGACGTCGTCATCCGTCATCGTCAGATTCCCGACAAAGTAGTGCTGAGGGCTGTGAGCATCACGATGGCGTCCCTGATGTTTGTCCTTGTGATGGCACTGCTTCTCGCCCTCACCACCAATCAGAACGTCGAGGAGCCACTCACCTTCCTTGAACTGCTGTTCACCTGCATCTCAGCGTTTGCAACAGTGGGGATGGATCTGGGCGTCACAGAACAACTGGGGCGGTTTGGACAGCTGATCCTGGTGGTGGGAATGTTTGTGGGCCGACTGGGAATCCTGCTGTTGCTGAGTGCCATCTGGGAGAGCTTCGACCGAAACCAGCTACAGCGC
>QCUI01000037.1 GCA_003210775.1 Synechococcus sp. AG-679-A04 | reverse complement strand
GGTTGGCGCGGTTCAGCACATCAGCCCAGGTGTTCAGGACACGGCCCTGACCATCAAGGATGGACTGGTTGAAGTTGAAACCGTTCAGGTTGAAGGCCATGGTTGACACGCCAAGGGCGGTGAACCAGATGCCGACAACGGGCCAGGCAGCCAGGAAGAAGTGCAGGCTACGGCTGTTGTTGAACGACGCGTATTGGAAGATCAGGCGACCGAAGTAACCGTGGGCAGCCACGATGTTGTAGGTCTCTTCCTCTTGGCCGAACTTGTAGCCGTAGTTCAGTGAATCGTTCTCGGTTGTTTCACGAACCAAGGAGGATGTCACCAGTGAACCGTGCATGGCGGAGAACAGTGAACCACCGAAGACGCCAGCCACACCAAGCATGTGGAAGGGGTGCATCAGGATGTTGTGCTCGGCCTGGAACACCAACATGAAGTTGAAGGTGCCGGAGATGCCCAGGGGCATGCCGTCAGAGAAGGAACCCTGACCGAAGGGGTAAACCAGGAACACGGCGGAGGCAGCAGCCACAGGTGCGCTGTATGCAACGCAGATCCAGGGGCGCATGCCGAGGCGGTAGGAGAGTTCCCACTCGCGACCCATGTAGCAGAAGATGCCGATCAGGAAGTGGAAGACAACCAGCTGGTAAGGACCGCCGTTGTACAGCCACTCATCAAGAGAAGCAGCTTCCCAGATGGGATAGAAGTGAAGGCCGATGGCGTTCGAGGAGGGAACAACAGCACCAGAGATGATGTTGTTGCCGTAGATCAGGGAGCCAGCAACGGGCTCACGGATGCCGTCGATGTCGACGGGGGGTGCTGCGATGAACGCAACGATGAAGCAGGTGGTGGCAGCCAGCAGAGTGGGGATCATCAGCACACCGAACCAGCCCACATAAATGCGGTTATTGGTGTCGGTGACCCACTGACAGAAATTTTCCCAGCTGCCGCGGCGACCGCTGCGGATTGCAGTAGCCATGAAAGGAAAGAGAACGGATATGAACCAGGCCTACCAAATGGTCAGCCATGATTCCAATCAAGGCTATGGAGATCCTGACTCCTGACCTGGCAATCACATCATTCGAGTTAACTCGCAGTATTCATTCATGACGACTTCATGAAGGCTTCATGAACAAATCTGAAGCAATCCAGAGTTAGCCAGCTGAGTCAACAGGAATCAAGCGGGTTTGCAGCTGTTGCGTTCCTGAATCCATTCACGAGCCTGCTGGGCAAACCCAGGGAGATTGAGCCGCTCCTGCTCTGCAGCACGCGCCACCAACAGCGGGGCCTGTCGCTTGAGCTCCTCCAGATCGGGCTCAGTGACACCGGCATTCAGAGCCATCCAATCGGCCATGGAAACGCCTACCACGCGGGTGAGGTAAGCAGCACTCAATCCCTGCATGGCCCCTGCGGCGATCCAGCTGGCGCCATCAAGCTTGGCCAGTCCGAGTAGCGCCTGGCCGCTCAACTCCACAACACCCTGGGCCAGGGCAGCACTGCCCAGCTGCCGGGCCACGACCTGCAGCACCTCGGCACTCCAGCGACAGCTCCAGATCGTTGCCATCTCCTTCACCATCAAGCCATTGCCCACGGCAACAGCCAACAGATCAAGAGAGGGAACAGGTGAAGCGATGACAACCCCAGCCACGATCCACTGACTGCGCTGCAGTAATAGGCGGAATCTCTCCCTTCGCAACGTTTCAAGATCAGCTTGCCAGCACCGATGCAGGTTGCTGAGAAGGCGTTGACGGGTGCCCTGTCGCACCCGTTCCGAACTCAGCAGCTGTTGACGAACCGGCTGGAGCACACCACGCAGTTCCATGGCTGCACCGGACCAAGGGAGCAGGCACTGATGCCATCGCTCCGGCAATTGACAGCGCAAAGCCTCCAGATGGTCTTCAGCAGATCTGTCGGCTGAGGATCGCAGCAGCAGCCAAACCGGACGATCCGCAGGCAGCTGGTCCAACCAGAGCAGGTCCGCAGCGCGCAGAGGCAGAGGCAGAACATGCAGCAGCACATCAAGCTCCTGCAGATCGTCAGGCCAGCTCCAGGAGGTGGATGTCACCGGCAACGGCTTGGCCAGGCAGAGATCGAGCGAGCTAACTCCAGCCAATGCCTGTTGCAACTGAAGAGTGGCAGGTAAACCGGATCCCACAGTCGCCACAACACCGAGACTGAGTGGCGCATCAAAGCCTTCGATTCGCCGCAACTCAGTTTCACGGGGGGAACGCAATCCATTCAGCCCCAGCGCCACCTCAAGCTCCGCGAACTGATTCAGCACCTCCTCACAGCGCTGAATCCAGCCTTTCAGGGATACCGGCTCTCTGAAGCTGGGTTGCTTCGGAGGCCTGGACAACCACCACAGACCTGCGGCAGCAGCAGCAACGCCAAGCCCACCCCCAGGAACGTGCACCACATCCGACAGCAACCACTGACCGGTTCCGATCACGCCGACCGATAGCAAGACGCGCCTGATCCAACCAGACGTCATGGTTCCATCACCCAGCGGCAGGGAGCGGATCAATTGCATCGGTAACTGCACTGGGATCCTCCAGATCTCGCCTTCTTAGCTCACCTCCAGTGATACAGCCCAGAGAATCCGCAGCCTGCAATCGATCAACAAGTCGGTCCTGCCTAGCCCAGAGGAAGCCGGCAAGGAGTGTGCGGAGCAAGTGTCAGGCGCATGCGAACACGGCAAAGCTGTCTGAAACGGTCAAAGTCACTGTCAGAAGAGCGGTGATGCGTCACACTTGCGCCTGACTCCAGGCCCCAGGCCATGACTGATTCCTACAGCGATTCCCGCCACCAGGGCGGACAGGGTGACAACGGCCGCGATGGCGGTCGTGGAGGCCGCGGTGGACGCGGCCAGGGCAACCGTGAGGGCGGTGGCTTCAGAATCAGACTGAGCGACAACGAAATGCGCTCTGCACGAGCCCTCCAGGAGGCCCTGAATCTCCGCTCAACCGTTGCAGTGCTCGGCTTCGCAGTGCGCGCACTCGGCCAGATGCTCGAAGAGGGGAAGCTAGAGGAACTGGTGGCCGCTCAACGCGCCCAAGGCAACCAGGGCAACCAGGGCAACCGTGGAGGTGGTCGTCGTGATGATGACCGTGGCGGCCGCCGAGAGGGCCGTGGAGAGGGTGGTCGCGGATCACGACCAGATCCCTTCGCGCGTCCGGCCAAGCCCCAGCCACCCGCTCCGGAGCCCGAACCTGAAGAGGTTGTCGAAACAGCAGCTGCTGCGGAATCGGACTCAACTCCTGAACAACCAGCAGCAGATGACAGTGCCAACCAGGACAGCACAACAGAGGCCTGATTGATGGGGCTGCCTCGTGTTCTTTCGGGCGTCCAGCCGACGGGCGCCCTGCATCTGGGCAACTGGCTGGGTGCGATCCGCAATTGGGTTGATCTACAGAAGGATCACGACACCTTTTTCTGCGTCGTCGACCTGCATGCCATCACGGTTCCCCACGAACCGGATCGATTGGCCCAGGACACCCTCAACACGGCAGCGCTGTATCTGGCCTGCGGACTAGATCCCGAACACTCCACTGTTTTTATTCAGAGCCAGGTGGCTGCCCACAGCGAACTCTGTTGGCTGTTGAACTGCGTCACTCCTCTGAATTGGCTGGAAAGGATGATCCAGTTCAAGGAAAAAGCGGTCAAGCAAGGCGACAACGTGTCCGTGGGTCTGCTCGATTACCCCGTGCTGATGGCAGCGGACATCCTTTTATATGACGCTGACCTGGTGCCTGTCGGGGAAGACCAGAAGCAGCACCTGGAACTGGCGCGTGACATCGCTCAACAGCGCATCAATGCCCGCTTCGGTCAGGCTGAAACCCCCGTACTCAAGGTTCCGAAACCACTGATTCTCAAGGAGGGCGCCAGGGTCATGAGCCTGACCGATGGCCGCAGCAAGATGAGCAAGAGCGATCCCAATGAGGGGAGCCGCATCAGCCTGCTGGATCCACCTGAGCTGATTGCCAAGAAAATCAAACGGGCCAAAACAGACCCTGAGCGTGGACTGGAATTTGACAATCCAGAACGCCCTGAGACCGACAACCTGCTGGGGCTCTACGCCATCCTCAGCGGCAAAGGACGTGACGTGGTGGCCAAGGAGTGCGCCGAGATGGGTTGGGGCCAGTTCAAACCCCTGCTGGCGGAAGCCACCATTGCCGCTCTCGAGCCGATTCAGGAGCGCTACCGCATGCTGATCGAGGACCGCGATCAACTGGAGACGGTCCTGCAGAGAGGACGCGAGCGGGCCAGCGCTGTTGCTGACTCCACCGTGAGGCGGACGCGGGAAGCCATGGGGTTCCTCAGCGCCAGCTGATTAATCACGAGTCAATTAAAAAGATTCACTAATACTTAAACCCTGGTGAGAGCATTCAGCCCATGGAAGAGAGCTGAAGCGAGGGGTTGCAAGTCATCAGGTCGGTCTCGCGAGTCCAGCGACGGGATTTGACTGAGTTTTTCTGCCTAGGCATATCAACGGCAACGCGTCAAGGGAGCGCTTGGTGCCCTCGCCATCAAGCCATGCCATTGACGAAGGTGGCAACTCCTTTGTTCGGAGTTATCTCGGTTGCTGCATCGATTCACCCAACGGATCCAGCCCATTGCGCAGGCCTCGACAAAAGTCATCGGTCTTGGCGCTATCAGCATGGGGCTTGCGCTTTCCCTTGGACAGAGCCTGCAGGCTGAGCGCTCCAGCGAACGCAATCAGCAGAACCGCATCGTGGCCGAGGCCCTGAAGCGGCAGCGATCCGTGAACACCACGACTGAGAACATCAGCACGGCGACCGTCTCGGACCAACCCGCATCGCATTACGCGATTACTCCTGAGCGTCGCGCACTGCTGAATACCATTCGCTTTGCCGAAGGCACCTGGAAGGATGGTCACGATCTCGGCTACCGAATCCTTTACGGAGGTGGCCAGTTTCAGGACCTCTCCCGCCATCCCGAACGTGTTGTCGTCAAGCGATATTCCAGTGCAGCCGCAGGGGCTTATCAGTTCCTGCCAACCACATGGAAGGAAGTGGCTCTCAGACTCGACCTGCCAAGCTTTGCTCCTGAGCACCAGGACCAGGCAGCGCTGCACCTCGTCAGGAAGCGTGGAGCATTGGCGGAGATTGATCGCAATGGCCTGACCAAAGCTGCAATGAATCGCCTCGCACCAGAATGGGCTTCCTTTCCAACCCACGCCGGGCAAAGCGCCTACGGACAACCCGTCAAAAGCCATGCCGAACTTGTGGCCTTCTACATGAGCAATCTGAGTCGGCTCCGCCAGGGCGCCTGATGACGCGCCATCAATGATTCAGGGCTGCACTAAAAGCAGCCAAAACAGCTCAGGCCATGAGGCTGATCAAGAGGAACGCGAAACTTGCGCCGAGAGAGCCCAAACTTCCATGACCAGTTGATGCCAGGGAGCCATTGCTTTCATCGAGACGGCGACAGGTTCAGGGGAGGCCTGCAACAGAGAACGCGTTGCAGCGATCGAACGCTTGCCGTACGCAAGACGTTCCGCCAACTCAAGACGATCACCTGACGAAAGAACACCATCAGGACATTGCTCAAGTAATGCTTGCCCCCTGGTAAACCAGTGGTCGAAATCAGCAAGCAAAGAAGCAAGAAGTGACCTTAGCAAGTCACCACCTTCAACATCAGAGGACAAGTGAAACGAGCCTCATTCTTTTGCGAGCGTACATCCACTAATAGGATGACCGTGGCTTGCCAGCTGTGGCAGCAGCCATCGATCAGATCTCAGGACTCACGCATCCATGCCCGTCGTCACCCTTCCAAACGGAACAACCAAAAATTTTGACGGGCCTGTCACCATCGCAGACGTAGCTGCATCAATCGGCCCTGGGCTGGCCAAGGCAGCTGTGGCAGGAGTGGTGGACGGTGAATCCTTGGATATGGCCATGCCCATCGACAAGGATGTTGACCTGCGTTTGTTAACAGCAAAAGATGCTGAAGGAATTGACGTCATAAGGCACTCTTTTGCTCACCTAGTCGGGCATGCAGTGAAGCAGTTATATCCAGAAGCTCAGATGGCCATTGGACCTGTCATCAAAGACGGATTTTATTACGACATTGCCTATGACAAACCCTTCACTCCGGAAGATTTAGAAGCCATAGAAAAGCGAATGAAAGAGCTAATAGCAAAAGACTACGAAGTCAATGTTGAGATCGTGAATCGCAATCAAGCAAAACAAGCATTTGAATCCAGAAAAGAGCCCTACAAACTGAAGATTGTCGAAGAGATACCCGATGGTGAGATGATCAAGCTCTACCACCATGAGGAGTACACAGACATGTGTCGCGGGCCTCACGTCCCTAATACGAGGCACTTACGACATTTTAAGTTAATGAAAGTGTCTGGTGCTTACTGGAGAGGTGACTCCAACAACCAGATGCTTCAAAGAATCTATGGAACGGCTTGGGGCACTGAAAAAGAACTCAAATCACATCTAACGCAACTCGAAGAAGCCGAAAAAAGAGATCATCGTCGCCTCGGTCGCCAGCTTTCACTCTTTCACATCCAGGACAATGCACCTGGCATGGTGTTCTGGCATCCACCGGGGTGGGCGATCTATCAGAAACTGCAACAATACATCCGCAGACGGCTACGGGAATCCGGCTACCAAGAAATCAGTACTCCCCAAATTGTCGATAGAACATTGTGGGAAAAATCAGGACATTGGGATAAATTCAAAGAGGACATGTTCACAACATCTTCTGAGAATCGAGACTACGCGGTCAAACCCATGAATTGCCCGTGTCATGTTCAAATCTTCAATCAGGGATTACGTAGCTATAAAGACTTACCAGTAAGACTCTCTGAGTTCGGTTCATGCCACAGAAATGAACCATCAGGAACACTTCATGGACTAATGAGAGTCAGAAATTTCGTTCAAGACGATGGACATATCTTCTGTTCAGAAGACCAAATCCAGTCGGAAGTATCAAGCTTTATCGATCTTGTTTTTGAAGTCTACAAAACACTTGGATTCGAGACAATTTCTATTAAATTATCAACGCGTCCCGAAAACAGAGTGGGCAGCGACGAAGTTTGGGATAAGTCCGAAAAGGCACTTCAAGATGCCCTAGAAAACAAAAATCTAGAGTGGGAATTATACCCAGGAGAAGGGGCCTTCTACGGTCCCAAAATTGAATTTTCACTGCAAGATTGCCTGGGAAGAGTCTGGCAATGCGGAACAATTCAGGTTGATTTTTCGATGCCTGATCGACTCGATGCAAGCTTCATCGGTGAAGACGGGGCTCGACATACTCCTGTGATGCTGCACAGAGCCGTTCTTGGCAGCTTTGAACGATTTATTGGAATTTTGATTGAAAATTACGCTGGCGAGTTTCCCTTCTGGCTTGCACCAGAACAAATTAGAATTCTTCCCGTTAGTGACGACGCAAGAAAGTTCTCAGAAACGATCCAGAAAAAGTTACTTAGCCAGGGCATCGCTGCCACCGTGGATGAATCAGGTGAGCGACTTGGCAAACTCATTCGCAATGGAGAAAAAGCCAAAATCCCAGTATTAGCCGTGATTGGAGCCAAAGAAGCCGCCAACAACACCGTCAGCCTTAGAAGCAGAAAAAATGGAGATCTTGGGGAAATATCCATTGAGGAATTAACCGATTACTGCAATCAAGCCAACAACAAAAAGTCGGAAGATGCTCCCATCAAAGCAGTTAATTCATGAGACTGAATGACTTGAGCCGACTGAGGACCGCACCCATTCTCGATGCGACAGAAAAGGCCTTGATCATCCCAGAGCTTCAACAGCAGATGACTTTGTATCGTTGGTTCACCGCTGGAATCATGGCTTTAACAGCTGATCAGGCTGTTCAATCTCTTCGCCAACTTGAACAACATCAGGCCTGGGCCGCTCATGACCTGGTGTCCGATCCCGAACTAGATGGACCGGTTTATCTAAAAGCCAACCAGAAAACATTGACCGCCAGATTGCGCATCGAGCACGGCCTAGGGCAAGGAATCCTGATCAGTGGTCACGGCAACGACAACACCGAGCCGAGCGCCACCTGGGGGCCCCTACCTCTGGATTTCTTTGCGTTCACCCCCTGACACGTCGCCATCCTTTGGCTGGGTCGTTCCAATTGGTTGCCGAGTTACGACGCGAGCTCCAGCCTGAAGACAGCAGCCTTGATCCGCACCCATGGCAGCCAAGACCTACCTGGCAGGCGATCTTGGAGGAACAAAGACACTCCTGAGCCTCTACAGGGAGATTGATGGTCAGCTGAAAAAAGAGCACAGCCACCGCTACAGATCAGCGGAATGGCACGACCTCGAGTCGATGCTTAGGCATTTTTTGGATCAAGCGCCTGCCGACCTGCCAAAACCAACAACCAGTTGCATTGCCGTTGCCGGGCCTGTTCATCAGGGCAGCGCCAAGCTCACCAATCTGCCCTGGCAGATGAGTCAGACGTCCTTATCTGCTGCAACGGGTTTGGAACGGCTTGAGCTCGTCAATGACTTCGCTGTGTTGATCCATGGGTTGTCCCATTTCAGTGATGAACAACAGGTGGTTCTGCAGATGGGACGCGGCCGAGCGACACCCGCACCTGCTGGCGCCGAGAATGGTCCTGTGGCCATTCTCGGCGCGGGAACCGGCCTCGGCATGGCGCGTGGACTGCCCATTGCCGGCGGATGGCTTGCCATACCCAGCGAAGGCGGCCACCGGGAATTTGCACCGCGAACCGAGGCTGAATGGGAACTGGCTCAGTGGCTGAAAAAGGACCTTGGACTGCAACGGTTGTCCATTGAGCGGATTGTCAGTGGCACTGGACTCGGACATGTAATGAATTGGCTGCTCAACCGTCAGCCGGGGATCGAGCATTTCCTGAAGGCTCATGCCCACGCCTGGCGCACCATGACTGCCGATCAACCCGGTTATCAGGATCTGCCGTCCTTCACCGGAAAAGCAGCCGCAGGCGGTGACCGCCTTGCTGGCGAAGCAATGAAACTCTGGCTTGGAGCCTATGGATCCGTTGCAGGAGACCTGGCCCTGCAGGAGCTCTGCATCGGAGGCCTCTGGATTGGAGGGGGAACGGCCCAGAAAAACCTTGATGGCCTCTGCTCGAAGCAGTTTCTGGAACCTTTACGGTCCAAAGGTCGGTTTCGGTCCCTGATCGAAGGATTGACCATCCGCGCGGTCGTCGATCCGGAGGCTGGATTGTTTAGTGCGGGTTGCCGCGCACGTGATCTCGTGGAGTTGGGTGGGACACTGTCCTGAGCCGAGCAGCAGGGATGGCGCAGCCGCGCATAGGCCAGACCGTGGTGGTGGACGTACCAGCCACCACCGCCAACATCGGGCCGGGCTTTGACTGTCTTGGCGCCGCCCTGGATCTCAACAACCGCTTCATGATGCGACGCATCGAGGGCCATGGAGAGCGTTTTGAGCTGATCATCGAAGGACAGGAGGGCTCTCACCTGCGAGGCGGTGCTGAAAATCTCGTGTACAGGGCTGCTCAGCGCGTCTGGAAAGCTGCTGGTGAAGAACCATTTGCCCTGGAGGCCAGGGTGCGTCTCGCTGTACCTCCCGCCAGAGGACTGGGCAGCAGTGCGACGGCAATCGTGGCTGGACTTGTTGGGGCCAACGCGCTGGTAGGAGAACCTTTGAGTCGGGAGAAACTGCTGGAGCTAGCCATCGATATCGAAGGGCATCCGGATAATGTCGTGCCATCGCTGCTAGGCGGCCTCTGCATGACGGCCAAGGCCGCCTCCCAACGCTGGCGGGTTGTTCGCTGCGAATGGATGAACAGCGTCAAGGCCGTTGTGGCAATTCCAGCCATCCGGCTGAGCACCAGTGAAGCGCGGCGCGCCATGCCCAAGGCTGTTCCTGTGGGCGATGCGGTGGTCAACCTGGGTGCACTCACACTTCTGCTCCAGGGATTGCGCACCGGAAATGGCGACCTGATCTCGGATGGGATGCACGACAGGCTGCATGAGCCCTATCGCTGGCGATTGATCAAGGGCGGACAGGAGGTCAAGCAAGCCGCACTGGCTGCAGGAGCCTGGGGATGTGCCATCAGTGGTGCCGGTCCAAGCATCCTGGCCCTCTGTTGCGAAGAGCATGGTGCCGCCGTCAGCCAGGCGATGGTGAAGGCATGGGAATCCGTGGGTGTTGCCAGTCGCGCGCCGCTACTCAGCCTTCAAACAGCAGGCAGCCACTGGCAGCCCAAGGACGGAGACTGAGGTCAGAGCTGGGTAGAAGTACTCAGGAGAGGTCCCGGAGCTGATAAATTCGATCACAATCTTGGGAGTTCCATGGACGCCAACCTGCCGCTGTCGGCTGCGTCCGACTCAGGGTTCCCCTGGCTGTCGCTGATCGTGCTGCTTCCCGCAGCGGCAGCGCTGTTGATGCCACTTCTCCCCGGAGAAGAGCAGAACACCTCACCGATCCCACGCAATTTCACAATTGCCGTCCTGCTGGCGGATCTCGGCCTGATGATCGCTGCGTTCAGCCGTCATTACGACCCGTTGGACAGTCAGCTTCAGCTGGTGGAACGCGTCAATTGGGTCCCTGCCATTGGTCTGGAGTGGTCCCTGGGAGCGGACGGACTTTCAGCTCCACTCGTCGTGCTCAGCGGTCTGGTCACGTTGCTGACCGTGGCCGCCAGCTGGAACATCACCCATAAATCCAGACTGTATTTCGCACTGCTGCTGGTTCAGGCCTCCGCGCAGGCCCTGGTGTTTCTGTCCCAGGACTTCCTGCTGTTCTTCCTGGCCTGGGAGCTTGAACTGGTGCCGGTGTATCTGCTGATTGCCATCTGGGGCGGCCAGAACCGTCAGTACGCAGCGACCAAATTCATCCTCTACACAGCTCTGGCATCCCTGCTGATCCTGATCAGCGGCCTGGCCATCGCCAACTCTGGCGACAGCTTCACCCTCAACATGACGGAGATGGCCCAACGCTCCTCTGGAGGCAGCTTCGGTCTGCTCTGCTACCTCGGCTTCCTGGTGGGTTTCGGCGTGAAATTGCCGATTTTCCCTCTGCACACCTGGCTTCCAGATGCCCACGGCGAAGCCAACGCTCCGGTCTCAATGCTGCTCGCCGGTGTGTTGCTCAAAATGGGCGGCTACGCGCTGCTGCGCTTCAACGTGCAGATGCTCCCAGAAGCCCATCTGGTGCTTGCCCCGGCTCTGATCATTCTCGGGATCGTCAACATCGTTTATGGCGCTCTCAACGCCTTCGCACAGGACAACGTGAAGCGCAGGATTGCCTGCAGCTCAGTAAGTCACATGGGCTTCGTGCTGGTAGGGATCGGAGCCGTCGATGCTCTCGGTCTCAGCGGATCCATGCTTCAGATGATCAGCCATGGTCTGATCGCAGCGGCGATGTTCTTCGTGACTGGCTGTTTCTACGAGCGCACCAAGACCCTCTCGATCCCCAACATGGGCGGCCTGGCCAAGGCCCTGCCGATCACATTCGCCTTTTTCCTTGCCAGCTCCCTAGCCTCATTGGCCTTACCGGGCATGAGCGGCTTCATCAGCGAGATCACAGTGTTCCTCGGCATCACCAGCCAGGAAAGCTTCACCACCTTCTTCCGAGTCACGACCATCGTTCTGGCAGCTATTGGACTTGTTCTCACCCCCATTTACCTGCTGTCCATGTGCCGGAGAGTGTTTTTCGGACCACGAATTCCTGCCCTCGCCTTCGTGAAGGACATGCGTCCTAGGGAAGTGGTGATTGGACTCACACTGCTTGTGCCGACACTGGTGATCGGCATCTGGCCTCGGATCGCCATGGACCTCTATGAGGCTTCCACCGATGCCCTTGCTTCTGATCTGGCAAGTCACACGGTTGTCGCTGCTCGTGCCCTTCTCCCCACCGGCTGATCATCAATGAGCACCCCCGAACTGCTGCGCGGCGAAGGCCTACCTCGTTTTGAGGTCATTGACGCTGAGCAGGTCAACAGCGAAATCCCAGCCCTGCTGACCGCACTGAATGAACAGCTTGAGGCGCTGGAATTATCACTGCAGCAGCGTCTCGCCGCGGACTCCCCTCTGAACTGGGACGAGCTGATGCCGAGCCTGCATCAGCTTGGGGAACGTCTTCGCTGGAGCTGGGGCGTGGTAAGTCACCTCAGCGGTGTCCGCAACACTTCTGAGCTGCGTGAGGCTCACGCGAAACAGCAACCCGAGGTGGTGCGCTTCAGTAATCGCCTAGGCCAGAGTCAGGTTCTACATGAAGCTCTCAGCAGACTGAAAGCATCCCCCGCTCAACCGCTCGACGGCACACAGACACGCATCCTCGACGCTGAGCTTCTCTCAATGCAGCATCGCGGCGTGGGTCTGAAAGGAGTAGAGCAGGCTGATTTCAACAGCACAAGTGAGCGGCTTGCTGCTCTCTCCACCAGTTTCAGCAACCACGTGCTGGATGCCACGCAGTCATGGAGCCTCGTGATCCAGAAGCGTGAACAGCTTGTGGGAGTTCCAGACCGTGCACTGGCGATCCTGGCCGCAGCTGCCGCAGAAGCCGGTGATCAATCCACAGATGGTTCGGCACCAACCGCTGCAGAAGGCCCCTGGCGTCTGGGTCTGGACATGCCGCGCTACATCCCGGTCATCACCCACGCCAAGGACAGAAACCTGCGTGAAACGCTTTACAAAGCCCACGTGAGCCGCGCCAGCAGTGGCGATCTGGATAACGCGCCGCTGATCGAAGAGATCCTGAAGCTCCGGCGTGAGCAGGCATCACGGCTCGGGTATGCCAACTGGGCGGAACTCAGCCTTGCCTCAAAGATGGCGGATGATGTGTCTGCAGTTGAGTCGCTGCTGGAAGAGCTAAGAGCTTCGGCGATGCCTGTGGCGCAACAGGAACTGCAGGAACTGCGTGAATGCGCCCAGAGTCATGATGCGGCCGAAGCCGATGCACTTGCCCCGTGGGATGTGAGCCACTGGGCCGAGCAGCTGAGACGCGAGCGTTTCGATCTCGATCAGGAAGCCCTAAGGCCCTGGTTCCCGCTCCCCAAAGTGCTCGAAGGACTATTCAGCCTCTGCGAACGCCTGTTCAGCATCCGCATCAAGGCCGCAGATGGGGAAGCGCCCATCTGGCATGAGGATGTGCGCTTCTTCCGCGTCATGGACTGCGACGGCGAGGATCTGGCAGCCTTTTATCTCGACCCTTTCAGCCGTCCAGCCAGCAAACGCGGCGGTGCATGGATGGATGAGTGTCTGAGCCGTCAACGCAATGCCGACGGCGATCTCACCCTGCCGGTGGCTTACTTGATCTGCAATCAGACACCTCCCGCAGGCGACACGCCGAGCCTGATGAGCTTCGAAGAGGTGGAAACCCTCTTTCATGAATTCGGCCATGGCCTCCAGCACATGCTCACCACGGTCGAGCACCCTGAAGCGGCCGGCATCAACAATGTGGAATGGGATGCAGTTGAGCTTCCCAGCCAGTTCATGGAGAACTGGTGTCTCGATCGAAGCACCCTGATGGGGATGGCACGCCACTGGCAGACGGGAGAGCCTCTACCGGAGTCCGATTATCAGAAGCTCTGCAGCAGTAGAACCTTCATGCAGGGGAATGGCACGCTCAGACAGGTTCATTTCGCCCTAACCGACCTGCGCCTCCACAGCGAATGGACCCCGGAGCTGAAGATCAGCCCAGATGCGTTCCGTCGCCGCATCGCCACAACGACCAGCGTGCTGCAGCCAGTGGAGGAAGACCGTTTCCTTTGCGCGTTCGGCCACATCTTTGCCGGCGGTTACGCCGCTGGCTATTACTCCTACAAATGGGCAGAAGTGCTCAGCGCCGATGCATTTGCTGCCTTTGAAGAGGTTGGTCTGGAGAAAGACGATGATGTCGCTGCCACAGGTGAACGTTTTCGCAACACCATCCTCAGCCTGGGCGGAAGCCTGCGGCCTGCAGAGGTGTACCGACGCTTCCGTGGCAGGGATGCGACCAGCGCGGCTCTCATCCGTCATACCGGGCTGGCTGCTTCGGCAACCTGATCCGCATAAGGCCTGAGCCATGTCAGACGATCAGCTCAGGCTCAGTTCAACCTGGGGCCAGTCCGCTGATGACGGCACTGGCCTTGCTCCTCTGATCGGGCTTGATGAAGCACTGGAGCAGAGCAACTTGCGCCGCGGCATCAGTCGTGAAGCGTTTCTCAAAGAGCTGCTCGGCGATCTGCACCATCAACGTTTAATACCGCTGCTGCTGATGCTTCCCCGTCGCTGGCGAGGGCGGAGTGCAAGCCTGCCTGAGCATCTACGCAGCTTGGGAAACCTGCTGGAAAACAATCTGGTCAGCCCTCTGCTGCTGGCAACCCTGGCCGATGACCTGCAGCACATGTTGCCCGCAGTCTCCAAACCCTCAGAGCTCAGTGCCCTTGATCGCTGGTCGCAGCGACAGATCTCCATCAGTGCTGAACAGACCCTCGCCTTACCGCAGACCCTCCAAGCGCTGTGGTCAATGACGGCGGACGCCATTGAAAGAGTGTCGGTGATGCAACAACAGCCCTCTGGAACGCTGGCGAAGATCAGTTCCATGGGCGGGGCTCTGACCTGGAGCAACCGCGGACTCACCAACGTGCAGGCAGAACCTGAACGGCTGCGCAATCGTCTGTTGGCGCAGATCCTCAATGTGCTCGGCAGCAACCGACTGAACAGGGCAGGCCATGCATCCGAACCATTCAGTTTCGAGGGAGTCGGCAGCGGCCGTGAGCTGTTGGATCAGCTCAATAAACAGGGCTGGCAGTCTTGTGCCCGGATTCGCACGAGTGTGGCCAGTTTCGGCCTCGGCGCCAGCACTCGCATGGGTGAGCAATGGCTGCAGATCCCGCTGGCGGTGCCTTATAGGACCGGTCTTCTTGATGAAACAGGCAAAGAGATCCAGGCACTGATGCCCCATTCCTCCCTGGAAATGGAACTACGGCCTCCCGAAAGCTCACCGCTTCTGTTGCAGTATTACCAAGGGGTTGAAGGATTGAACGGCTGGGCAGCCCTCAATGAGCTGCATCGTCCCTGGCAGAACGACCGGAGCAATGGCACCGTTGCCTATCAAACAACTGAACTCAGAGGCGAACAGTTGGGTGAGACCCTCGATCTGTGCGAGCTGATGGCAGCCGTGCATAACAGCGAAGCCCAATTCAGCCATCTGCAGATGGGTGGATACGGAGCGCTGGGTTTCTGCATCGATTCCACAGCCCTGTTGGAGCAGGCCATCACTGGACGAACCAATCTGTTCCCACTGACGCTTGGAGACCTATGGCGTCAACGACTGCACCGCCAGCTGCATCAACAACTGGACGCGGGCCTGCAAGCGACAGACGACAGCGTGAATCGCTACCGCCTCGCCCTGGAGCAGCTGCCCCAAGACCTCTTCCATGACAACCAATCACGATCGGATGCTTGTCGAAGGCTGAAAGCAAGCCAGCCACGACACAGCCCTTTTGCACTGGTGCGAGCTCTTAATGGGGAGTCTTCAGGGGAGCTCTTAACGGAGGACTGAGCGCTGAACGCTCGAGTTCCTTGCAGATGGCCTCAACCACCGAGCTGCTGAACGCCGTGGAGAACGGACCGGAAGAGCCGCAGTGACTCATCCCCTCAATCATGTAGCGCTGCAGGGAATGATGACATTGCCAGCGATTCCAATTGGAGAGTGGCAGCAGGGGAAGACGACCGGGATAGGCGATCCGCCCCAGAGCAGCTACGGGATCACGGCTGCCCAACACCATGGCCACGTCATTGACCGACTCAAGCGCGCCATTGCCGCTGAAGACACCACAGACGGTGATGACCTGAACTCTCACACGACAGAGCTGCTGAAGGATCTCAGCGATGCCGATCGCCATCTCTCCACCACCGCTGTAACCGACGAGGACGACGCGAGAAGCCTGATGTGGCCGAAAGCCGATCGAATCGAGATGACGGGCGATCTTCAACGCCAGCTCATAGTTCATCACCGGTCCATAACGGCGATCCGAAGAGATTCCGACCTTAATAACGTTGTTCGCCTGCACACAGAATGCGCAGACGAAGCGGACGAAACCATTGGGGTGATGCTCCTGCAGAGCGAACAGGCGCTGCCAGAACCATCCGGCGAAGGTGGTCGAACTCAGTCCAGCATTGGTGATTGTGTAGGCCTCGATCCCTTTCACCAGCATCGTGTCATCCGCAATCGACTCCTGCAGACAGCTGAGGAAGTCGCTCACACGCGGTGGATGGCTTTCTTCACTCTGGTGAATGCCATCGAGGTAGACGACATAGTGACGATGTTGAGCAGAACCCGCGTTGCCTGACGCAAACAGGCGACTGGGGTCTGGGAGACCATGCATCCAGCCTTCCCAGAAGACGAAATCCACCATCACCGAATACACACCGACCAGTGCGACCACCACCACCACCACAATCCCGAACCAGGTCAGCAGTTCCAGCAACGATCCCGGTTGCAACAGAGAGGTCGCATCCCGACGGACAGCAGTCAGGCCAAGCAGGCCGAGCATGACAACACAGACCAGCGCCACCACCAACCAACGGCGCACCTGGCGAAGACGACGGCGTTGATGCTGAACAGCTGCCACAGTGTCTTTCACAGGAGGCCCTGTCATGGCGACGTCAGAGCCGATACCTCTGTGGCGAGCATGGCGTAGCTGGTGCGCCAACGCTGCGCGAACAGCAAGCCCACCAGCAACAGCGCGAGCACAAAGCCAGGGAGCGCAACCACCAGACTCGTCTCCAAGGGGATGTTGTAGACCGCCTGAAGCAGCAACATCACATTGAGATGAATCCAGGCCAGCAAGGTCACTGCGATCAGATCACTCACATAGGGAGCAGCGGCCAGCACATAAAACAACCCAGGCCACATGGCGGCACCCATGTGATTGGCAAAGGTGATCGGCTGAAGAGGAACACCTTCCAACAGCATCAGCATCAGGCTGTGACAAAGGATTCCGAGCAGAAAGGCCAGGCTGAGCACCAGCGCATCAACGATCATGTGCAACAGGATCTGCTTCGGCGTCAGTCGGTTGGCGAGCAACGCGAACAGATGCGAGGCAGACATCGACAATCCAACGCCGATCAGCAGACCAACGCCTGTGTCCATGGCCAGCAGAAGCTGACCCATGGACTGCAGAGAAGCCAACAGCTGATCAGCCATTGGCATCAGGCCCGTCGCAGATGGGGACGATTAACGATCCAGATGACGATGATCGAAAGCACGGCGCAATAGAAGCACCAGACCGAATTGAAGGTTGCGCTGTAAGTGGCCCACGTGAGGAAAATCGACACGAAGATGAGCGCACCAAACAGCTTCACAGCCTTGTCACTGACAGCAATAAGCGGCAAGACAATAAAGCCCCAATACACCAACTCACCAACAGGTTCTGTGTTGACGAAGTTGTGAAAGATGCTGTGAAGACTTGCAATGTCATAAAGAAGACGACCATTGCTGTGCACCGCTGGCTGAATGGCCGGCGGATTGAAGAGCATGGGCAGGTAGAAGGCGATCCCCAGAACCGTGGCCACAATCGCGACCCATTTCAAGCGTCGTTGCAATCCCTTGGAGTCCGTACTGCGGCTAATCGACCAAGCGCTCCACGGGATCCAGATCATCCAAAAGCAGTAGGCAAAGAAGAGAAAACCGAGGCCACCAATCGTTGCGAGGGGCTCGATGGTGCCACGGTCAATCGCAGTCCATTCCAGACCCTCGACAAATTGCTGAACCCCGAAGAAGAACGGCACAAGGGCGAGAGGCTTGTAATCAGGCCGCTCATGACGGGTCGCCAGATGATGCGAATAAAGACCGAGAGGAACGAGCACGGCGGATGCCGTGAAACTTGCCGAAGCCGAAAAACACATGCGCGGCAGGACATGGATGACATTCAAAGTGTGCCCATCAGCACAGAAGATGTCACTGTTCGTGCGCCAATCAGTCACTCAGCAGCGTTCTCAGCAACACATCAAGAGATCGGGGATGCGACATCAACTGCTGATGGGTGAAGACAGGAAGACTGCTCACCAGTCCAAAAGGCAGATGGGCCTGCCATCCAGGGATAACCATCAAATCCCAGCGGCAGTAATAACTGACGCAATCCAATCCCTTAAGCGCCTGGACATCAGTATTGAGAGAACGCAAAAGAGGACTGCCACGTTTCATGTCGGCCAGCCCGGCGCAAAGCCATGAGGGAATCCACTGCGCCGTGAAAGTTCCCTGCTGCGGACTGCCAACACTCACAACGCGACGGGTACGTTGCCCCCCCCCGAGCTGCTGCAGCCAGACACGCCCGATGATGCCGCCCATCGAAAAACCGAGCAGGTCCACCTCCACGTCATCACCCCAGCGACGACGGATGTGATCATCAAGCTGTTCCGCCAGGGTGCGCAAGGGAACAGCCCCAAGGCGGTGCGGAAGATGGGGCACCAACATCGGAACCTCATGCTCCTCCAAGCGACGGACCAATCGCCCAAAAAGATGAGGTGTGTCCCAGAGACCATGGACAAGAACCAGCGGTCGCCGTGACGGAAAAGGCACCGTGGTGGTCATATCAGAACGGCTTGCGGCGCCAGCGTTCAAGGCTCACCGTACCTGCGAAACCAGGGATCGGAGCATGACATTTGCTCAGCCAAAGATGCATCGGCAAAGCGCCATAGATCCCCTCAAGCTCCTCGAACATGCGCTCACTGAAATGTTCGAGGGTGTGGCAGCTGATCTCGGCAGCAAGGCGCTGCAGAGCCTTGACTCCCAGGCTGTAATCAGCGGTTGCCGCCAGTGAGTCAGCAGACGCCGAATGGCTCAGATCAAGATGGAACTCCAGATCAACACGGAACCACTGACCGAGTTCACGCTCATGGTCAAGGACCCCCACATGGGCCCAAAGGCGAAGATTATCGACTCTGATGATGTCCAGTGGAGTGGTGACGTTGCTCATCCCTCCAAGTCCACATGATTGAACTGCCGCACACCCGAGTCATAGTCGGCAGCGGTATGGCCATCACCTCGTAATCGATAGCGATAGGTCACCAGCCCCTCCAAACCGACGGGACCCCTCGGAGGCAGGGTCTGGGTACTGATACCCACTTCGGCGCCGAAGCCGTAGCGAAAACCGTCAGCAAATCGGGTGGAGCAGTTGTGGTAAACACCGGCACTGTCGACTGAGCGCAGGAATCGTTCCGCAGTCGAGTCGTTACGGGTCGCAATCGCCTCGGTATGACGTGAGCCATAACGACGGATGTGCTCCAGCGCTGCATCAAGATCATCCACAACACGAACCGACAGGGTCAACGCCAGATATTCCGTGCTCCAGTCCTCGTCAGCCGCGGCCTCTCCGATTCCGAGAGCACAAGCGCCGGGATCTCCGAGCAGCCTTACGCCTTCGGTCTGGAAGGCGGGGATGGCCTTCTCCAGGAAAATCCCGGCAATGTCGGCATGAACAAGCAGCGTCTCCATTGCATTGCAGGCAGCCGGGTACTGCACTTTGCTGTCCAGGGCAATGGTTACAGCCTGATCTGGGTCAGCCTCAGCATCCACATACAAATGACAGACCCCATCGGCATGGCCGAGCACGGGAATGCGGGTGTTGTCCTGAATGAAACGCACCAGTTCGTTACTTCCCCTGGGGATGATCAGATCCACCAAGCCCTCAAGTCGCAGCAACGCAAGGCTGTCTTCACGGGTGGTGAGCAGAGCGAGGGCCTCAGGAGAGACCGACGTGGCGACAAGTCCCTGCTGCAGTGCGGCCATAACCGCTTTATTGGTGCACTCGGCTTCACGTCCACCCTTGAGGATCGCCCCGTTACCAGAGCGGATCGCCAGCGAGGCGATCTGGATCACGGCATCCGGACGGGCCTCGAAAATCACACCAACGACCCCGAGGGGAACGCTGACGCGTTCAAGCACAAGACCATCATCAAGCTGCCGGTGCAACTGACGTTGGCCTAGCGGGTCATCAAGCTCTGCCAGCTGTCGCAGCCCAGTGATCGCTCCTTCAAGCTTGACTTCATCGAGCTTGAGACGGGCCATGAGTGCCGGAGCCAGACCGCTTTGCTCAGCGGTCTGAAGGTCCACCCGATTCGCGGCAACGATGGCGTCGGTATTGGCACGAAGTGACTCCGCCATGGCCAGCAGCGCCTCCCGGCGCTGGTCATCCCGGGTCAGGCCTAAATCAGTGGCGGCACGGCGCAGGCCCGCCGCCAAAGACAGAAGCTCCGGGGAGGGATCTGGAACGGCCTGCACGGGCATCAGTCAAAACGACCTCCATCATCTTGCCTAGGAAGACGGAGAAAGCAGCAACCGCTGAATCGCCAAGCGAGCGGCGCCCAGACGACCCGCGCCATTGCCCAGTGCACACGCCTTGATCTGAAGACCCTCGCGACTCACCGACTGAACACGGGTGGCGACCTCCTGACGCACCGCCGGTAGAAAATGCTCACTGGCACCTGCGAGCCCTCCCCCCACCAACACCAGCTGCGGCGTGAACATGTAAACGAGCGAGCTGATACCGGTGCCCAGAAGCTGGCCGTAGCGTTCCCAATGGGAGATGGCCTCAGCATCACCACTGGATGCGGCCATGGCCAGTGAGGACGGCTCCAAACCACTGAGCCGCTTCAGCCCAGCAATGCTCGCGAACTGTTCCAGCGACCCCCTATTGCCACTGTTGCACTCAGGTCCATCGGGAAAGAGCGTGATCAGCCCCGGTTCCGCGGCGGCTCCGTTATGCCCTGTGAACAACTGGCCACCGAGCATCAACCCTCCACCAACACCGGTTCCAAGAGTGAGCAACACCACATCGCTACAGCCCTGAGCAGCGCCTTTCCAGGCCTCACCCACGAGAGCGCAATTGCCGTCATTGGCGAGGGTGACCCTGCGCTG
>QCUI01000036.1 GCA_003210775.1 Synechococcus sp. AG-679-A04 | reverse complement strand
GATGCTGATCAGGCGTCGGCCATCTCCACGACCAGCTCATCGAGGCGAAGAGACAGGTGCAGCTGATGCAGTGCGATGAGCTGCAGGCCACGGGCACAACCTCGGGCAAGGTTCTGCTGGATGTGGTCGCGATCCTCTGGGGTCAGATCAGGCTGCTTAAGGCAGTGGATGTGAGTTGCGATTTCATCGTTCACCGAGATGCCTGCTTCGAGCAAAACGGGGATTTCGAGAAACATGCAGGGCTCAGCAACCGACCCTCATTTTCGCTCGCCGAAGAGGTGGCCGCAGGGATCAAGCAGCGTCTGATCAGGCTGCGTTTTGCATCGCCAACGCGACTGCGGCGATGTCGGCCTGATCCAACCAGCGGTGATATTCCCGGTGATGCATGGCAATGTCGTGGCCCATGCACTTCGCCGCGATTGATGTCGAAGGCACTTTGCTGATGCTGCGGATTGCCCAGGCATGTCTGAAGCCGTAGAGCTGCATCCCAGGGAATCGCCGTTTCAGCCAACCCTGCCAACGATCGCAGAGGAGCTTGGCGTGTTTGCTGTCGTATTTCGCCGGAGCGGTGACATCCCACGGCACCAACCGCTCAGGTTCGGAGAGATCACAGACCGTCAGGGCGAGAGCAGTGCGCCAGGTGGGAAGTTTCACCTTCCTTTTAATGGTCAGGCACTGCGCGGTGCCGTCATCAGAGGTGCGCAGTGAAAAGCATTCAGAAGGTCTGCAGCCGAACGTGGCAAGCGCCCACGTTGCCCAGCCCCAAGTCGGATCATTGATTACGGCCTCAACAACCTGCTGAATCTCCGCGTCACTTGGAATGTCACGAGCTTCCGGCTCGTAAGGCGTTTTCAGATCATCGAGGCGGTCGGTGCCCTCAACGCGCAGGAGCTTGGCCAATCGCTTCGACACTTTCAGAAATTCGAGGCGGGTTCGGCTGCCGGGCTTCTGCTGCTCACCGACTCCCACAAGCAAATCCATGGTCAGCGTGGCTTGCTGTGGCAGCCGATCGGTCTCTGCATTCAACCGTTCCCAGGTGCGCTCAGCTGCAGTGGTTCTGATCTTGCCCTTCCAAAAATCAACCTCCAAGGCTTTGACCGCCACGGCCACGGTGACGGTGTTTTTCTTGCCGCTGGGAACCACCTTTCGGACATCCCAAGGCAGCTGATCGGGGAGAGCCCCCCGCTCCTGAATCTGACCAGAGAGTTCAACAATTCTGGATTCAGCCAATGCAAGGGCTTAGGGTTCTGCGGCCAACCTCAGCGGAATTTTTCGAGTTTTTCGTTCGCCCTCGGTATCGGTCACACGTACGCACCAATAGAAGGATCCCTTTTCAGACAGCAAGCTTCCGCGGATGCCCCGAGCCTTGAGGCTGGCGGTCGTTGCGGTCAGATCCAGCGCCACATTTTCGACATATTTGGGGCTCAGTATGCCCCTTTTTGGCACATTTTCAGGCTCAGCAGCTGCCCCAGAAGCCCTGCTGCAGACCCCCTGAAAGCCCTTTAAGGCATAAAAAAACCCAGTCGGAAACTGGGTTTCTGGAACGGAGAGGGTCGGATTCGAACCGACGGTGAACTTGCATCCACGCTGGTTTTCAAGACCTGAGCGCTTTCAAGCTATTGCTTTGGTTTGAGCGACAGGGCGAAATTTTGTTCCGAATCTGTTCCGAGCGCCACCATCCCCAGTGCCGTTTTCGGCTTGGGGGGTTGCGGTACGCGAAAGCCTCAATAAAGTCCCAGCGTTCGGCCAGTAGCGCGGTCGTTCTGCGGAGAGCACCGGTAGCTCAGGTCCGCAATCCTACCCACACAAAAACCATGTAATCCCTTTTGTGCCCTGGCTTTTGGGGCTTTTTGTGATGAGTGCTCCAATCAATGATCCGCCGATGGCTGTTGGTTTCGACCCAAAGTCGGATCACGTTCAAGAAGCGATTAGTGACACCTACGAACTGATCGATCAGATCCTGAAGGACTTCAAGCAGGAAATCGGCTGCGATGACCAGTTCGTGGCTGAGTTCATCGAGGATTGCGTTCTCCCTAAGTGGAGGGGCCGCCATGTCTGATGCAACCCAAGCTCTGCTGCTGGCTGAAGTTCAGCAACTCAAGTCTGATGTTCGGACCCTGCTCCAGCGGGTGCCGAGTCATGAGCGCAAGTGGATCAGCCCAACTGAGCTGAGTCAACGTGCAGGCGTCTCCGTCCGCACGATCCAGAACTGGCGCGAGTCAGGCTTGATCAAGCCCGAGAACTTCCGCCCTGGCGGTCGCAGCTTCGAGTTTCACATTCGTGTCTTGGAAGACATCGACCGGAGGCAGGGCTGATGAGCTGCACATTTGTGGACGCTGCGGTGTCCTACTTAGCGACGTTTATCGTCCCGCCTCCATCTGCCTCAGAGATCGACGAGTACATGGGCACCGGCTTCACCGAAACAGTCGGTGATGTAGCTGAAGCCCTAGAAGCTTGTCTCGTAGACAACCCAGAGTTGATCACCGACAACTTCAAGTCGGTCAGCTTCGAGCTGGATCAGCTCGACATTGAGTCGGTCGAAAACGGCAAGAAAGGATCCGCTACTCCATGTAGCCCCATGGCTACAAGACCAAAACCTGAAACAGCCCACCCTCTGCTGACTGTCGAACTGCTGATGAGTTTTCAGCAAACCTTCCGCCTGCCTCGGGTCACAAAATCCGAAGTTGTGGACGCTGACTACGAATGGGATTCCAGCGACCCAGAAGGCTCGATCCAGGCATTCCTAGAAAGCAACTGGGATGACTACAGCGGCAGTGCCGAACTGATCGTCAGCGAGTTCTCTGATGTGGAGTTCCAGGACGTTTCAGGCTTCGATCCAGCAACTGTTGGTGAGAAGAAACTCTTCACCGTCAAATGCACCTGCACCGCTCTGAGGGATTACGAGGGTGGCGGTGGTTTAGGGCCTGTCAAACAAATCAAAGCTGGTGATTCCTGGATCAACTTGCATGACGGTTCCCGTTGGAGAGAGGAAGGTGATCCTTATCTCGATTTCGCCGGAGGTGGATCCCGGCTGGAGATGAAGCGCCTGATCGAGCAGGAGCAAATAGAGGCTCGCTTGAACGACTCGGTCCGCAAGCAACGTGGTGAAGCTCCCTTCGTATCGGTCACCTACGAACTGATCCCATCACAGGAGCTGATCCGCTTCGAGCGCCAAGCAGCGGAGGTGGGCTGATGAGCCAATAAAAAAGCGGGGCACCACACCCCGCTTCGGTCTATTAACCACGCCCCCACCTTATTCGGGGGCGTGGCTTTCCAGCAGCTCTAGTTGTCCTTCGGAAAGTTTTGAGCGGCAGATCCAACCGTTGTACTGCGTCCCCCAGGAATCGCCCTCGTCGAACAGGTTGGGGTCCTTTGTCCACAGGTCGGGGATCAGGCGGATGCCGTAAAAGTGGGCCGGAACTCGATTCGTAGTGTTGCCACTGCGCTTGCGGTGCAGGCGGGGGATGATCTGCCGAAGACGGGTTTTGAAGGTCTGCAGCGCGAGCGGATTCTTTTGCCCGTACATATCGATGAAGGTCAGATAGCACTGGTAAAGCTCCAGCTCATCTGGCACTACGTCTGCAGGTGCTGGCGTTAGGCACTGATCGACAAAAGTGTGCAGCGTGTCGATTGACGAGGTGATGTCTTTTGCCGTCCGCTGCAGTTCGGGGTGCTGCTTCGCCAACACTGCTGCGACATCAGCAGCGGGCATGGCGAGTGCCCAGCTGATTAGTTGCCCGAGCTCCCTTTCCAGGTTGTCCTCCCAGACATCAGCCTGAGTTGGATCTGTGGGTATCAGGTCTGAAGGCTCTCGGGTGCTGAGTGTCTGCACTGCCAGAACACGCCGTTTGAATCCGGTGTTCGCGTCACGCAAATTCGGGAGCTGCGTGCTGGCCAAGGTGACGCGTCCTTTGAACTTGAAGCGGACCGGCTCTTTGCTGAACAAGTCACGTGCCGACAGCACCTGGCCGTAATCAGCAAATGGGTAGAGGCAGCCTGCATCTTCTTGTTTTCCCTGAAGGTCAGGGAAGGTGATCAGATGGTTTTTGGCAGCGTGCTGAGCCAGCTTCTCGGGGGTATTGAGCTGACTGAAATTTGTCAGGCTCGCCACGAGTTCCATTGGGAACATCTTTTGCAGCAAGCGAAGTGCGACACCTTTGCCGGTGCCGGATTCACCCAACACGAACAGGAAGATCCGGCAGTGGTACGTCGGATCAGCGTGATACGCGAAGAGCGCCCGCCACACATCCAGCAGTGCCAAACCGAACGACGAGCGGATGAATTCTTTTGACCACGGTGGGCACTCAGCGTTCGGCACATAGTCATGCTCAATGCCGTAGGTGAGTCGAAATTTCTTGTCGTGAGCACGCTGTTCCCACGTGTCACCGACCTTGACCAGCGTGCAGTTTTTGAAAGCGATGGCGGTTGCTGGCTGGAAGCTTTGGCCATCGACATAAGACTGCACGCCAATCCACTGGAAACAGCGCGTCACCATTGGCTGGGTGGCGAACTTATGACTCTTGACCCAGGTGAGGTCTTCGCCCCTGCCCTTGGCTTTCCAGTTGTAGAAACGGGCAAGGAGTTTGCTGATCTCGGCTTTCAGCAGTGCTTCTGGCCATGGTTTGTAGAAACCGCGTTCGGGGTCGTACCGGCGGAGAGCACCGTTCAGATAGATCAGGTCTGAGCCTTCCGCCTGCAGTTTGAGCATGAGAGCTTTCTGGACTTTGAGCTCAGCGGTTTCGTCTTCAGCCATTTCAAAATCAAAGTTGTGGTCCCAGCGGGCCTTATGTTCCGCAAGTGCTTTGGCGGCAGCTTCCTTCGCTTCAGGGCTGGTTTTGAAGCTCGTGAGGTGTTCGTGCCAGCGGTATCCCGATGCCTCTGCGGCTGTCTCCAGCCAGGCCATGGGATTGCTGGTCATGCCATCGAAGCTGCCCCACTTCGCTGCACATTCCCCATCGCGATAACCGTGATCGGGGTCAGTGTTGCCAGCAGACCAGTCATCCCACTCGTCACAGCTAAGGCCGAGCTCTTTGCTGGCCATCCCTGTTTTGAGCCACCACTGATAAGAGTCGGTGCCCACCTTTTTCAGGATTGATTGGGCCGGGTCTGGATCGATGTGCTGGAGCAGAGTGAGGGCCTCCTCTGTTTGAGCGGTCTGAGTTTCTGGATCGAGACCCTCACGCGGAGTCCATTCAGAGGTCTTCGGTTCGTAGGCCGGAAGAATGGAGTCGAGCTCGGCAGCTGAGTAGCGGATGCCGGTTTCTTCGACGATCCGGCAGCGCTTGTGCGTCACAGGGTGGAGGGATCCTGCTGCTCGCATGACGCGGGCGGCATTGTGCAGAGCAGGGTCGATGCCGAAGCTGGGGTGAGCCTGCACCGCTTGGATCAGCCGCAGCATCAGAGCCTTGTGATCTGCTGGGGTTTGGCGTTTGTCGTAGACCCAGTTGAAGTGGAATCCACGCCTGCCGGTCACCACCGTGAAAGTAGCTTCAGGCATTCCGACCGCCTGCAGGATCCGCTTTGCTTCGGCGAGTTCGATGCCACCGTCGCAGTCAGCCATCAATGCTGGGCATGACTCGATGTGGTCATCCTTCGCACCCCAGATCCGTTTGTTGATGCAGTCCTCCCACTCGGGGATGTAGTCACCGGCGCTAGGTGTGCCTTCATACCAATCAGCAGGCTGAGGGAGTGGTCTGCCGACGATGAATCCGAAGCTGTGATCCTCCAGAAACAGGATGCTCACGTTCTGGTGGGGTGGGCGTGCCTTCTGGTGATTGCAGGATCCTTGCTTATCCCAGTTAACAAGGATGATCTCATCGTCATCACCAATGCCGAGTAATTTCAGCTGATTGTTGAACTCGTCATGGATCAGAGGCTGATTCAGCATCTGATCAAGTTCATCCACAACGGGGATGGTGATCCGAGGTTTTGCGGTATCGGCCAACATGAATATTAGGTGGGGTGGTTAAAAGAGTGGGGGACCTGTGTGCAGGCCCCGGTTGTGCGAACTACTGCCTGATGAAAAGCTCATGACTGGCCCTTGAAACTGCAACATAGGCAAGCTGATTGAGATCGTTACCTTTCTTGCAGCAGTCGAGATCGAGCATGTCAACGAAGACAGTTTTATACGTGCTGCCCTGGCTCTTATGAACCGTCATGCAGTATGCGGGCTCTACAGGACTGAAAAACTCCACTGACTGGTAATACTCGCGCCAGTGGTGACGCCTGGACTCCTCAAGAACAGTATTCCACTTGCCTTTTGGGTTATCTTTTCGCGTTTGCAGAGCCAATGCTTTCTCTTTCCGTCGTTTTATCACGCCTTGCATTAGGTCTCGATCAGCAGGATGGATCGTCAGAAAATCGATGTCCTTGCTGATGCCATATTCGTTTATGACATGCGGCATGAATCCGCTAATTTCGTACCCCTGAACCTTTACACCGTCGAAATTATGGGTGGTTTGGCGGGCCTGCAGAACTGAAATTTCAGTTGCACTGCCGCAAAGCATCACTTCATTGAGCGGGCACATGATTGCATCGGTCGAAAGCAACCGCTCACCAGGCTGGAAAGGTTCAGCACCTGCCCCATAAAGGTGATCTCGTGCTGTGGTGTTCAGTTTGTTGACGGTTGCATTCCGCCACGCCAAACACTGCACGTCATATTCACCACGACTGCCCTTGCTCTGTTTCTCCAGGTGATCGAGCCAGCTGCTGACCCATTCAGTGGAGCGCAACACTGAAACGCTGGATTCGGTGCCATCACCAGGATCACTGGTCACCATCGGTCGACCGACTTTGCCGTGCTGCCGGACAGCAGTTGCGAGGCTGAGGATCGGACCGCTGTGCCGAACCACATTTTCGAGATTCACCTGAACATCCCAGGCATCTGCAGGCCAGGGGCTGTCCTCAGTGCCAGGACGGAAGACAGTATTGATGTCGTCGACCGGATCGAGCTGCCGGGGATCGCCAACACCAATAAGAATGATCTGCACCCTGGCGCGGGGATAGTCCTTGTCTTCGCGCTTCTTTGAGAGCCGATCAATCAGCAGCTGCATGTCGCCATCGGTGACCATGCTGAGCTCATCGAGAAACACCACCCGCAGATCGGGGTCGGTGTAAGGCAGCCCGTCTTTGCTGACGTGGAACTTGCGATTGCCGCTGCTGTCGTAGCTCTTCTTTTTGCCGAGAAACTTTGTGAGTGTGGTGACTGTCAGGTTCTCGCAGCCGCTGGCCTCAAGCTTTTTTCTGAGCTCGTTGCCAGCCTTGTGCGTTGGTACAACGCATTCAATCGCCGTGCGGGGATTGTGAAAGTAGTGCTCACACCACTTAGCGATTGCAGCAGTGAGGAAGCTCTTGCCGGTGCCGGCAAAACCAGAAATCTGTGCCGCCAGCACAGTTGGTTCGGTCTTGGGGTCAAAGCGCTGGTCAGGATCACGCGAGGTTGAAACCTTGGCCTCGGCAATCAGGTTGATCACATCAAAGAAGGCCGCGTATTGATCGGGGTTCAGATGGCTGACGATCTCATCGACAGGATTGCTCGAAGGAGCGAGCGTTGCATTCTTGATGAAGCCCATTTTTGAGTGATCGGGTATGCAGATTTGATCGGCTTGCGCGGCAAGAGACTTCACAACGGCAGGGGCATGCCACAGGAATCCAGCATTCGGAGAGGATCCCTTCGCGATGAAGTGAGTGCCGGGGTGAAATAACGGAGGTTTGGATCTTCGGAGCTTGTCAATCGACTGCCGAGACATGCTCAAATAACGACAAAGTTCAGCCGTTGGAATCCATCCAGCCGTGTTCACCCCACCCGACCTTTCGGCCAGTTCGGTAAGAAACATACGTTGTGGTGTTGAACGTGGTTAAACAAATGCACGCCGAACCTGAGTTCAGTGGGAACCATCCGGCTCCTCTGTCGGTGCAGACTCTGTAATTACTATAGCGACACTTTTTGCCAGTTTTAACAACCGCTAGAGCTTCATCAGTTCCTGGCAAGTGCGGAGCGTGCGGTCTACCAATAGGTAGTCAATATCGGGACCGGAAATTTCGCGTACGTTCGCGAAACACGTACGGTGCTTCACCAGCCTGGCCACTGACGCATCCAAGACGGTTAGTGCTGCCTGCACTTCAGCAACGAGGGCGGATTCCTGCTGCTGTGCTTCCTCCTCAACCTGCTTTTGCAGTGTGCTGGCAAGGGATGCACCGCTCATGAATGCTGCTGCTGCGTCGGGCAAAGTCTATCCGAATACACCAGAATGACCGCATAAGGGTTAGCAGAATAAAGTTGTTATTACTTTAAACTGGTGTGAGTCAGGGCTCTATATTGTGATAACTCTACTCTGCTAACCCGCCAGGGCTTGTGGGGGTCCCAGGCCTTTGGGGGTTTGTCCCATACCTTGGATTCGCTGAGATCCCTTCTGCAGCAACGGTGTCCCACACTCCCACACCTTGGAGGGGGGCACCTACCTCCTATACATAACCAATACACACACAACCCTTACTCATTTCAAATCTCTACTTAGTGGGAAAGTAAGTATGGGAGGTGTGGGACATTGCTCAAATCCCAGGCTACGACTGCGCTGCTGAAAACCTCAAGGTGTGGGACTAAGTGTGGGCAAGGTGTGGGCAAGGTGTGGGACCCCCGCTGCCGCTGCTGATCAACATGCAGCGATGACGATTGGAGCCGTTAAAGTAGTTTCATGGGGACTTCAAATCAGCTTCAAAAGGATGCCAACAGCGGTAAATATGGCGTGACAGAAAGTTTGAGGCAGCGACGGCGGGAGGTGTTCTCTCATCGCAGTTGTGGTCTCTCACATCGTGGAATCGGAGAGCTGATGGGGCTTTCCCAAACCCAAGTCGCAAAGGATCTCGCTTGGTGCGCGAAGGAATGGGGCAATGAACCAGATAATTCCCGCGAGGCCATTCAGGCGGAATTGGTGGAAATTCTTCGCCGCGCCGTTTCGCTGACGATGGCCGATGCCGAACGCCAGAGCCGTGAGGGTGTTTCGATCACGACGACGGACGGCCAAGGCAACGTCATCCAGCGCCAAACTAAAAAGCAGATCGATCCTCGAACCGTTGCTGAGCTCGGTCGTACCTGCGAACGCTTCGCTCGCCTGATCGGCATTGACGCTGGCATTGATGGCGGTGGTCCCACTGCTGCGGTCCAGGTCGTGCTGCCAGCCCCATCAGCAGAGGCATTCATGGCATCGGCATCAGAGCCTCTGGAAGTCCCTGCAGAGGCCGTCGAAGGGGAGCCGTCAGCCTTTAAGAAGGCTCAGTAGAGCTACTGAAATCTCTTGGTTTTGGCGTCCGCATATGAGCAGAACAGGCCGAAACCAAATATTGCTGTCAGCACCAAAGCAGTCATGCGTGGGTTGCACTCGGGGCTCATTAAGACGCGTCTTCGCTGCGAACGCCAGCAGCAGTTAGCGATTGACTACGTCCCACTGGCGGAATGCAAGATCAGCCCTCAATAACGCTCAAAACCTCGCTGCCGCTGACATCCAAATACTCTCCTAAGCCCTCAAGGCTTTTATGACCAGTGACCCTCTGGATCGCTTTGAGGCTGCAGCCACGACGCATGGCATTGGTGGCAAGTGATCGCCGAAATGAGTGTGTCGATGCGCCGGGAATCGCCAACCCGGCCAGGGTGGAACGCAGGGCCAGGTCCGCTGCCTGCCGGGTCATGGTCTCTTTCATCGATGACCTTGCTGGAAACAGGTAGTCCCCTGGCTTTGGATCGCGCCCATAGGCCTTTCGCCATGCCTCGCGATAGCGATTGAGCTCCACCGCCAAACGTTGGCCAATATCAACCTGTTTGGTGCGACGGGTTTTGGTGGTTCTGCGTTTGAACGTGACCACGCCGCCGTCCACAGCCCGCCACTGCAGGCTCAGCGCTTCGCTGACCCTTGCTGCCGTCCATCGCTGAATCGCCCAAAGGCAGCGGTGGTTTGGTGCTGGAGCGGCATCTAACAGCTGATCAAGCTGTTCATCCGTCAATACGGCTGCCTTGCCGTTGCCATCAACTTTCATAGGGACTTGTCGATCCTTAACTTCGTCAAGTGGCCAGTAATTACAGGGTTTTTGGGTGCTCTGAAAACCAAACCAAAACGACAAGTCGCGGGTATGGATAAACAGAGGCCGCTGATGGCCGATGGCCTTTCAGCGGATGAGACTGAAAAATTCTTGGTTCAGTGGTGGACTGACTTTTGGGATGAGACTGGTCTCATCGCTCCGGCGTGTGAGCGGCCTTCACGGCCATCACGGTGTCAACGGCCGCGTCTGGCTCAGGCCCAGCCACCGTCGTAATGGAGCCGTTCGCTTTCAATGCCTCGCGCAGTTCGCGGCTGAGCTTCACGATCGACTGCCAATCGCCGGCTTCAGAGGCCTCGGCTAATGCTCCGGCCAACGCTTGCTGAGTCATGCCGACCATCTCTGAAGCAGTCGGCCGAGCACTGATGCCTTGCTTGCCTCGCAGCTCAGCGGCTTCGCGCGCAATCCGCCAGCTCTGAGCTCGGCTGTAGTGATGCTGACGCTGAAGCGTCATGGCCACGATCGACGATGGCGAGTCCATGTCGAACAATCGCGCGGCCGCTTCGAGGGCGGCATTACGCTGCTTAGCCGTTTTTGCGCCTCCTGACATCAGACGGCCTCCACAATTGCAGGCGAAAAAAGATTCATTTTATCGCAGAATTAAAGTTGGCTTATCTTCAGTCAGTCACTGATATCGGCTGACTGAATTTGCGAAAAGAGAGCTTGAGCTTTCCACTCCTTTATCTTAACTTACTGATTCACAGAAGAGGGGATAGCGTGACAATTTATCAAGCGGAATGGGTACCCAAAGTTTACAGATAGCGATAAAACCTAATTAATAATCAAGACTACTCTGCTATCCATCATTTATATGCGAGCAATGTAGAGGCAGGGGGCAGTGGTCGAATCTGACGAAAGCTCAATACGCCCTCTCTGTTTGTATTTTTTACCGCATAAAGCTCTTACAATAGGGTAAAAGCATCACCCCATGAAGGAATACAAGCCCATAAGACTTACCTCAATCCGTCTGCCGGAATCACTTCACCGCAGGGCGAAAGCACAAGCCGCAAACCAAGGAATCAGCCTGTCGAAGCTGATCACACAAAGCATCGAGCGCATGGTGAACTGATGGAGCTACAAACACCCAATCCATTCCAGGAATTATTGCTTAAGGCCCCACTCGATGAGCATCTGTTCTGCGGAACCGGCAAAGCAGTGGGAAAGAGTGCTGGCATCAAATTTCTCGTGGCCCGCGACGCCATGATGCTCAAAGAGGATTACGCCTGTTTGATCATCAGAAGCAGCTTTCAGGCGCTGCTAGAGATTCAGGCAGACCTACTGAAATACCTCAGCGCAGTATTCCCCGGCACGCGATATTCCACTGCTGATATGACCTTTCGGATCGGCGGCAAGGATGCACCTTACGGATCCGTCGAGCTTGCATATTCGGCAGCGAGCCCCATGGAGCAGGTCCGCGCCATGACCCGCCTGCAGGGCCGATCGAAGAGCACAATCATCGTGGACGAGGCAGGCGCGACCGCTTCCATCCTTGATTTCAGCGATGAGCTTGCGGGCGTTTTGCGGGGCGCGCCAACAGTCCCCCGGCGAATGATCATGCTGGCCAACCCCGGTGGCCCAGCCCACAGCGAACTGAAAGCGCGGTTCGTCGATCCGCTGCCGTTCCCCCTGGAACACATGCGTCCGCAGCGGTTTTTCTCGGACCACTACCAGCGGTTCGTGATCAGCTTGAGCGCAAACGCCTCCGTAAACGAATTCATCCATTGGGATCGCTACAAAAAAGAGATCGAGCTGATGGCGCACGGCGACCCCGACGTGCTTGAGGCTCTGCTGCATGGACGCTGGGGTGATCTTGCTGGCGGCAGTGCATTCGGCCCCGTCTGGTCTCCCCGCCGCTGCAGGCACGAGATCCCTGCTGAATACGACCTTTCAGGCCACCAGCCCGCGCCATTTGTGGTTTGCGACTGGGGAATGTCGGCACCCTCAGCGTTCTATCTGGTGGTGCCGCGTCCCCCTGGCCTGGAAACGCCAAAAGGCTCGATCCACTTTGCCGATGAGCTCTACACGTGTGCCCGAGACCGCAGTGGCAGACAATGGTCCAAAGGATCCATGCTCACCAATCAGGAGCAGGCTGAGGCCGTGCGGGAATGGCTGGAGCGCTGGGGCCTCGCACCCCGCTCCACGCGAATCCTTGCTGATGACGCGATCTTCGCTCGCAATGGCAGTCCAAACGGCTCTGTCGCAGGAGACTTCCGAACAGCAGGTGTGCCGATGAGCCCTGTCGGCAAAAACACGGCAACGATGGAGAGCGGCCTGGGAGCTCTCAAGTCCCGTCTTGCTTCCACCCGCAAGAACTACGACGCACCGTGGCTGACCTGGAGCACCCGCTGTGCTGCATGGGAAAACACCGTGCCATCACTCGCGAGAGACCCAAGCAATGTGGAGAGACTTGCCGCAGGTCAGGTCGATCACTGTGCTGATGCCGGTCGTTACGCGGTGGTCTGGGCTAATGCCAAGTGGAGGACGGGCAGAACGAACGTCCGGGTGTGGTGATATCGGTGCGAAGCGGAAGCTTTGACAGACGAGCCACTCATAGGCGCATATCGCTGATGTCCATCCCCCGTTTGTCCTGAGCGGTTATCGACCTTGTAAGCGTCGTAGCCATTCCTGCTGTGAGTGGATGGCATCTCTATATCGCTGTTCAAGGCTGCCGGTCTCGACCGGTTTGGTTGAAGACGCTTCAATCACTCGGCCTGTGTCACTTGGGATTGGGTCGGTGTAGGTGGGTTTGGAGGCGCCCAAGACATTCGCGCAACTCTCAACCACTAAGTCTTCAAATCCAGTGCCTGGAACTTCCCAAGAGCGCCACTTTGACCGTCGGAGCTTGCTGACCTTGTAGTTGCGGCAATCAACCGCTACCTCCGTAACGCCGCTGCAGTTGGACGCTTTAACGCTGCGAACGCCTGATGGTGATTTGCCCCAGCTGGTCCAGTCGTAGGTGCATCCGCCCAGCAATCGATATCGCCTGCGGCGTTCTTCTTCGCGTTTGAGTCGAGCAATGCGGTCAGCGTCGGCACGTCTCGCAGCGGCTAGCTGTTCAGTGCGGCGGCGTTGTTGGATCTGCTCTCGGATCCGGCGCTTCTCTGCAGAATCAGGAGCGGTGTAAGTGGTGCCGACTGGCATCGTGCTGCCCAAGCTGGAGCCAGGAAGATCGGGCCAGCTCGCTCCTCCGGATCTGAGTGGACGGATTCCCATCAAGGGTCCTGCTCTAGCGACACGCACCTTGCTGCCCACAACCAGCAACCGAGACAGCTGCACTCCTGGATTGAGTTCCTTCAGCTGCTGAAGGGAGATGCCGTGGTCCCTGATGAAAGAGGACAAGGACTGATCAGATCTGATCTCGACCACATCTTTTGGGATTGGAGCAGGACTCAGAGGAGCAGTCGTGCGAATTGATCCAGCGACGAATCGGGATGAAGCCAGGACCCTGTAACGACTGCGTTCAGGCAGAACAAGCCATTTGCCGGCCTTGAGCCTCGTTGAAGCTGACTGTTCGTTCAGTTTTGTAAGCCAAATCAGAGAAACATCAAGCTCTCTGGCGAGCAAGCTCAAGTCGCTGTCTGCTGAAAGCTCAACCCAGATCAATGATGTTGGGTTAGGCAGAGGTGATTCATTGGGAAGTGCGGTGAAAAGCTGCTGAGGGCTGTAGTGGTCTGACTGGGCGACCACCCTCGGCAGTAGACGGGGACCACGCCGACGCACTGCTACTCCGCTGCTGCATTCTTTTTGTGAGAGCGCGCCGGTTCTGCATGCCTGCTGGAACGCTGGAATATCCGGTTCTCCGGTTTCAAATTGGCGCCGCTCGACCGGCGTGATGACACGATTTCGCTCAAGAGTTTCCAGCGATCTGTCGAAGCTCAGCGGAGGAGGCAGTACCGGCCCCTGCAATCGTGGTACCTGAGCCATTGCTGGTCCAGCACCAAGCAATGCGGCGGCAGCAGTAACGGCGGCAATTCGCTTCATGAGACCGGGAAAGATCGGTTCGTGAGTTGCCGCGTCGTCTCACTCTCGACGCAGGGCAGGACATTAGCCGAAAGGGTTGGTGCCCCCAGGAGTGAGCTGGGGGCTGCATTGGACCAATACGCCCCCACCCTCCTGCAGGACTCTTAAGCGCGCATCACCCAAACGGGTGAATACCTCCCATTCAGAGCCCGACTAGAGAGCTCATTTGGGGGATGTGCCCTAATTCAATTCGACGGAAAGTAGTGCTGGAGGACTTCCATGACTGAAGGCATCGTCTACGTACTCACCAATCCGGCAATGCCGAAAATGGTGAAAATTGGCCGGACAGGGCGTGACATCGATGAACGGCTGAGTCAGCTGTATTCGACAGGTGTGCCACTGCCGTTTGAGTGCGCTTATGCCGCCAGGGTGGCGGACATGGACAAGGTGGAGAAGGCGTTCCACAACGCTTTCGGTCCTTACCGGGTCAATCCAAAACGAGAGTTTTTCAGCATTGAACCTGAACAGGCAATCGGCCTGTTGGACCTGATGAAGTTGGAGGACATGACTCCAGCCGTTCAGGAAGAGGCATCACTGGTTGATGTTGAGGCGAAGGCAGCTATCGAGAAATTCAAAAAGTCCAGGCGACCAAACCTCAGATTTTCAAAGCTTGGAATTCCTGTAGGTGCAACGCTGCAATTCACTGAAGGTGATCAGACATGCCAAGTGGTCTCCAGAAAACACGTTGAGTACGACGGCAAGCAATGGTCGATGACTGGACTTGCCCATCACCTGACAGGACTCTCACGAGCATTACGTGGGTCCTCTTATTTCAGGTACAAAGGCGAGCTGCTGAGTGACTTGTACGAAGAGGCATACGCGGAGGACGACTAATGGGCTATCGGAAAGCTGCAATGCTTCGCCGCACTCAGTACGTGCGTGGCCACTACCGCACCAACTCCAAAGGGGAGTCGTACTGGGTGGAAGGGCACGTCAGGAACGAGCCACCTGACGACATCGGCACCCGGATCATCAAGACCTTTGCGGCCATGATTCTGTGGGGCATGTTCGGCTGGTTTCCCTGCCTGATCTTGGTTGGCCTGAACACCGATGCCATGTATGTGCCTTACATCGGCGGCTTTGTGCTGCTGGGGATTATCTGCAGTGTTTGGATCTGGTCCGCTCTTGAGTTGGACGACGACTGATGCTGGTTGCCGCCCTTGCTTCAGTGCTGATTAGCAGCTGCTACGACGGCGACACCTGCCGCAGCAATACCGGCGAAAAGATCAGGCTTGCCTGCATCGATACCCCAGAACTGCGGGGAAAACGTGCCAACCCTGTTCCTGCCAAGGCAGCACGGGACTATCTGCGGGCGCTTGTCGTTGGACGTGACGTAGACATCAGACGCATCACCAAAGACCGCTATGGCCGCACGGTGGCTGAGCTGTTTGTAGACGGCTCAAACGTGCAACAGCAACTGGTCGCTGCTGGCCATGCCTCCATCTACTGGCGTTATGCCCACCAATGCGGATGGACGCGTTAAGCCATCAAATATTGATGCCAAAAGGCATTCGTCCCTTAATTCTGTATTTCAGCCCACCATCCTTCGATTTCGTCAACGGTGGAATCATTTTCCATCGGACAACTTAGTTCCGATACTCCAGCCCAATTATCTGGAATTTCAAGCGGTAGGTCTCCGAGGGCCGTCGCACGCAAAGCAAGGAACATTGTTGATTGCTGACCTTACCTCTATATTCATTGCCAACAGCTAATACGACGATATCTGCCGCACCAACATAAGCGAAAAGGTACGGCTTGTTTATATCTATACGCCATAACTGTACGACAAATATAGTAATACTTTCCCTTCAAAAATAGCACGAAACTATCTGAAGGTTCTTGCCATTTAATAAATCCAGCGGGAAATAGGCGCTAGCCATCTAGGCAGGTCCTGACGGATCATTGTCGTTGAGACGGGTTGTCTTGAGGGTTTTCAAAGCCATCATAAGTAACAGCTGCAAGAGTGGTTATCAATACACCAACAATGAGAATTGCAAATACATTCCTCACAGTTAAAGACCAACTATCCTCATCATCAAGATCCTTTAAACGGGGAGAGTTGACTTTATCATTATCAATAACTTTCGAACTTATCCTTGAATCAGAAACAGGCTTAGCATTTGATAGAGCAACTACGGATTCACAATCCATATTGGCTTTAACGCTTGGAGTTGAAATCTCAACACTAGGCTTAGCCCCTAAGATCGACTCACCACTGGAAAGAAGATCTGATTTTGCTTTAGCAAACTCCTCAAGAGAAAGGACACCCTTCTCATAAAGCTCAGCCAGTGCCTCAATATTCTTGAATGTAGACATTGAATAGCGAGCAAAAAGAGAGAAGCTGGGTTAAGATGAAGAGTCGGAATAGCTGTGATCAGTCTCATCAACTGATGATCCATAGCTATTTTGGTAATCAAATTCTTGCTTTGCATTATGACCAAACTTAAGGCCAAATATATTTTTTGAGCTGACAGCCTTAACTCCGCCGAAATGAAGCCCTAAAAACCTTGACTGCAAGTGTTGTTTTTGCAAGGAAGTGTCAGGCGCCAAATCATGAATGGCTGATGACTCCTCTAAGAAATAATCATCAGTCAATGTCTCAGAGGTCAAGCCTAGGGGAATAGCGTCATTCGAAACAAGAGCAGACTTTGCCTGACGAAACTCTTCAATGGAAAGAAGACCCTGTTCGTGCAGTTTTGCCAAGGCCTCAATTTTATCAATCAAAGACATCAATAAGCATCCATCACCAAAGACCTAAACACCAGATATTATAACGAAAAGCACCCATGATGACATCTGCAAAGGCAAAGAAATCTAAGAGAAACAGATTGGATTGCCAAATTAATTTCTATAACCAGGAGTCTCTTGCCGATCACGGCCAGATATTGAGCATTGAAACAAAATGGTAGGCAAAGACAAAAAGACACCGAGAGAAGCAGCAGTCAGAGCAAGAGGAATAGAAATATTTGGCTTAGGGGATTTTTTTCGTTCAGTTTTATCAGAATAAGATTGAAGCTGATTATCAATCTTTTCAGACTCCTCCTTTATATCAGATTGATACTTTGAATCAGAGGAGTCTAAACTAACGGGTTTCACTTCCTCTATTACTTCAAAATCATGAATTCGAGATGCTGCATCTTTCCCAGCCTGCGAGGCAGGGAAACTTTCAATACCAGAGTCAATATGAGTTGAATCTAGAGGGCCCCCAGAAGCGTTGTCCTCCGTCACATTGTCGCTTGCCGGCGAGATAGAAGCTTGCTTTTCTTTTGAGGATTCAGTCGAACTTTGCTCAGAGATCAGAGTGGACTTGGCTTGAGCAAACTCATCCTCCGTGAGTAGACCTTGCTCAAATAATTTGGCTAGTTTTTCTAATTGCTCCAGAGCACTCATGCAACAACCTTGAACAATTGAACATTAGCAATACTATGCAGAATTGACAATAAAAATATTCTTACTTGACGATCAAAAAGGCGTTGAATATAATATGAAAGAATTGCATCGGCAAAGCATCAGTGCCAGATCTGAAAAATGCTGCCGAGGTGGGCTCAAAAACAAATGGGTGTCTAATATGGGCATTAATAGGTTTATTTTTATTTATTGGAGTATCAACAGGAAGTGGTTACATTATTTTCATGGGGCTTCTGACCGGAGGCGCCATGCTTGGAGGAAGAATGATTTCGCAAAACAAGGAAAATCAAAATCTTGAACGATCAATTAATAGCAATAGCCCTGTCAATAGATCCATGAACAATTCATCAACAGTCTCGAGAATAAATCAAAGCCAATTGCAGCCGAATGGAGAATACCATTGGAATAAAGATTATCAAAATATATCAAAACCATCAGTTCGACCCAAAGACATGCCAGAAAAAATGTCCAACCAGGAATCAACTACGGAAGTAATCTCTCAAATTGAACGACTCGCCGAGCTGAAGAAGAAGGATTATTTGACAGAAGAAGAATACGCCAAAATGAAGTCAGAGTTGTTAGCAAAACTATCTGACGCAGGGGAGGCAATAAGTTCGACGGAACAATATACAGCGTCAAACGATAAAGACATCGATGAAAAGCCAATTTTTTCCGCTGACGATTTGATTTAAAGTGTCATTTTGATTCTGCTTACTAGATAAATATATTTCTTGTTGGTGGAATTCAAGTCTGCAGGAAATGACCCTTGGAAAACTTTTCAATTGAATACTTATGCGTCATCAATGGCTTGTCGATTAAATCATAGTTTTAACTAGTAGAATTCAAGAATATGCTCAAATCAAATCATTGGCACTATATCCTTTTTTTGAACCTGTTGAATAATCGGATTGTGGCTTACCTTGATAAGAGACACGTTTTGTGGCCGGCAAAGATTTTTTCAATGTCGGAAGAAATGCCAATACTACGAGTGTAAAAAGTCCAAAAGCTCCTCCTAAGATAGCCCATAGGGTCACATTGCGATTTTTCTCCTTTGCTACATATGCGCATATGAATGCAGCTAATGCCCAGCCAAGAACAACTGCCATGATAAATTAAAACTAGTTCTGTTTGATTCAGTATCTCAGGCTTGCATTTGAGTTCCATCCCCCATTTGGGGGACGAAACAAGCGAAGCCATGACCAATCCATACACGATTGGGGGAGACTATAAGCGCATTATTTAGCTATAACTAAAGAACAGACAAAAACAAAAATCATGGTTCACCTAACTCCAAACCCTTTATAAGAACGGAATGGTTTATCAATGCTTAACCGTGACTGGCAGAACTTCTTGATTATGTTTCCATTACTTGCAGATCATCAATTAACTACGGGTCTAGAACTAGATGAATTTCTTTCATCTCTTCAGCTCAGAGGAATGAGTACAGAAGGTATTGATATGGTTGATCAATACATCAGATCCTGTTGGGACAAAGGGGTAGAAGTCGTCCTTGACCCAAACCTTGAAGGTGCCTTTGGCACATATGATCCAAATTCGAATGTTCTGACTCTTGGCGAAAAAGCCTTGGACTGTAATGTCGAGCTAATAGAAACATTGGAACATGAGTTTGTTCACGTACTACAGGACCAAATGGCTGGTATTAATAATGCAGATATGGAAACGTTAGGATTGCCTACTACTGAGTATGGAGAGATTGCCGTTGAAACTTCTTATAGTCATCACACTGAAGAAGTCCAAGAATTAGAAGTTGAAGCTTTCAGTGCAGAGGAATTGATTTCCAACCCTGAAGTTACTGCTTTCGATTTAATTGGTTGATTAACATGAATCACAATACAAACACATTGGCAATCAGTTCAAACCTTATAGAGAAAGCTAAATGGTTGATGAAAGATGCGCGATCATTTAACAGCTTAGAAGTGATAAAGACTATTCAACAACAGGAGTTGCAAAAGATCGAAAGTGAAGGAAAGTCGTGGAAGATGGTAGGAGCGCTGGCAGGGCTTGCCTTCGGATTGTCTGATGGATTTGATTTTCAAGATCTTTTATTTGGATTAGGTGGTGCTGCTGTTGCTGGACAAGCACACTCTCTTGCGTCAGATGAACAAGTAAAGTTTCTAAAGCAGATTAATGCCTATTGGATAGTCGAAGGTGGTTCTCCAATTGATATTGCCCGAAGAGTTGGTCCAGCCAAATCTAGATTGTTGGCCTTTACTCCTGGTTCGGAAAAACCATTTAATTTATACAATCATCATCGTGGCAATAGAGGTGACTATCTGGTAAAGCTTTCTACGTCTTCTCAAACATGTGATGGATGGAACGACCAAAAAGCATTTGAGACATTGATAAATAATTTTCCTGAGGACAAAATTCAATTAATGTCAAAAGAATTATATCCAACGATGGATGGAACATTTAAAGCGGATCAAATCAGGCAAATACAAATCGAAGAAGCGATTGAACACGATCCGAATGTAGAACTGATTACTGATGCCTGCGTAAAACCTGTTCTCGTGGGAGTAAATGGAGAGCAAAAACTATTTTATCGCTCAGACATTCCCATTCACAGCGATTTTTAAACCTCCCAAAATAATCAAACCAATGAACGATGACCTGCAACGAATTAAAGCTGCTCTCAGGCGAGGTGCTATTGACCGAAATGCAAAAACTGCTTTGGCATTAGGTTTAGCCATGAGCGGAGCTATTATCAGTTTGCCAGCGCTTGCAGTAACTACCGCAGGAACAATGACTGCACTCTACGCAGCAAAGCTATGCAAAAAGCAATCTGAGAGAAAAGAGAACACGCTGCGTATAATTGATGAAAATGATTTCTAAAACAAACGGGATTTTCTCACTAATGGTTTGTTGTTTGAATGTTCTCTCAAAGTTAGACCAACAGTGTTGCTCTAACTAGTAATTATCTGAATAAACAGAATGCACTTACTATCTAATTGGCCTAGGGAGTGATGTTTCGAAGTGCGGGTTGTTTTAGTCGCTAAAGCAGTCCGAAACTCTCACTAGCCACAGACTCCAGAATCTTCAAAGCCTGAAGGGTCTCCAGTCGTTTCTGTGCTTGGGTCAGCATTGCTCTTCCGTGTGGTGCACAGGCATCTATCAGTGCTGCACCCTCTGATGCCTCAGCCTTGGTGCGCTCAATACAGAGATTGATCTGTTCAACCGCTGGCTTGGTCTCGTCAACATCAGCTCCTGAAGGGCCAGAGACGGCAGAGAGCAGCTTTAGAAGAGCCTTTCTGGTGTCATCAGGGGTTGGCTGCATTCGTGTATGGCCTGTTCACGCCAGTCTGTCGATACAGGTGTGGACTGCAGCCATTTCATGGGATGGAGCGTCAGTGCCCGATCCAAAGAGCGATCACAGCCACATGGCCGACGCACTGGGTTATGCATGCATCGCGCTCCAGAAGGGCCTACTCCCCTGGAGCCTTGGCGTCACCGGCTTCCGCGTGAGCTAATCCCCAATCGGGGGAGCTTGAGGCCAGCATGTTGACCCTTCCGGGTGATGTGAATCCGATTGATTCCGGAGATGGTGAAGAGGTCCAGGAGGGATGACCTCCACTCTCTAAATCAATCAAATGAAACTCTCTACTTTTATCGCTGCCGCTGCTGTTATCGGCGGTTCATTTTTAATCCCAGTTCCTGCTGAGGCCAGATGGCAATACTTGGCAACCAATGGCGCTGGAAATAAACTCTATATCAAAGATATTGAGTGCGGTGGCCCGATTTGTGAGTTTGACTTTGACACCGCGGGCTCTTCAAATAAGCACAACACTGGGATGCAGATTAATTGTAATTCTTGGCAAAACAGGCTACGCAATGTCACTGATCCTGGGAAGGAATGGCTGGAATGGAGAACAATGTCTCCCTCG
>QCUI01000035.1 GCA_003210775.1 Synechococcus sp. AG-679-A04 | reverse complement strand
TTTCCTGAAGATGTCTGCCGCTCAAGTCAAGAATCTGCAGCGACGTCTCGACAATCTTGCTCGTGAAGCCGAGACGGAGCTTGACCGCGCCTGTGGCCATGATCTTTGGCGCAATGTTGGGTTCGATGCCTTCGACAGCCTTGAGGACAGCGACCGCCGAGCGAGCGCGAATTACTACTACGGTCAGTGGTCGACTGTGCGCGAATTGCTGGAGGCCCTCGGCTGATGAGCGAAGGATGTTGTGGACCGGCTCTGGATCAGACCCAGGCCGTTGAAAAGCGTTATGGAGCTGCAGCACTGGAGCAGGAGACCTGTCTGTGTACACCAGTCGCCTTTGACGCGTCCTTGCTCAAGGTCATCCCCGAGGAGGTGGTGCAGCGTGATTACGGCTGCGGTGACCCGACGCGCTGGGTTCATTCGGGTGACACTGTGCTGGATCTGGGCAGTGGCAGCGGCAAAAATGCCTTCATCTGTGCCCAGGTCGTGGGTGGCCATGGCGCTGTGATTGGCGTGGACCGCAATGCCGACATGTTGGAGCTTGCCCGCGTTGCAGCACCAGTGGTGGCCGAGAGAATCGGTTACAGCAATGTTCGCTTTCTGGAGGGGGCGATCGAAGCCCTGGATGCGCCAACCCCGACGGGTGAGTTGCTGATTCCCTCAGCCAGCGTGGATGTGGTGCTGAGCAATTGTGTGCTCAATCTGGTGAATCCTTCAGCACGTTCGGCTTTGCTCGCCAACATCCGCAGAGTGCTGCGACCCTCAGGCCGCGTCGCCATCAGCGACATTGTGTGTGATCGCCCCGTTCCGCAACATCTTCAACAAGATCCAGATCTCTGGAGCGGTTGCATCAGTGGTGCATGGGAGGAGGACGCCTTCCTGGCCGATTTCCGTGCACTCGGCTTTGAGGACGTGAGCTATGCCGACCGCTCCGAGCAGCCCTGGCGTGTTGTGGAAGGCATCGAATTCCGTGCTGTCACGCTCACCGGCGTTTTGGCTGCCGGTTGAGTACCGCTCCAAGACGTTGATGCTCGTCCGACGTGAGCTCACGCCATTGACCTGACGCGAGGCCGCTGAGGTTGAGAGGTGGTCCTCCATCCATCAGATCAATGCTGCGGCGGATCAGTCGCAATGTTGGAAGCCCCACGGCCGCAGTCATGCGACGCACCTGGCGATTGCGTCCTTCCCTCAGGCTGAGTTGCAACCAGGTGGTGGGAATGCTGAGCCTGGTGCGGATTGGCGGGTTGCGTTCCGTGAGTGTTTGCTGGTGTTCAGCAGCAAGAGGTTCGACCCTCGCAGGCCTGGTGAGCTGCTGCTTGACCATCACCCCATCGCGAAGGGCATCCAGCTGAGATTGATCAGGACTGCCCTCAACCTGCACCCAGTAGGTGCGCCAATGCCCGAAGCGTGGGTCTGTCAGCCGTTGTTGCAGGCGACCATTGGCGGTCAGCAGGAGCAGTCCTTCACTGTCGGCATCCAGACGACCTGCTGCATACACATCAGGGACATTCACCCAGTCGGAAAGGCAACCCCATCGGCTGCCCGGTTCTGGTGTGAACTGACTCAGGACTCCGAATGGCTTGTGCAGCAGAAGTGTCAGGAGTGTTCGCCGAAGCAGATCAACAGTGCTTCACCCCAGCTGGAGGCGTTGTTGATGTGGTCATCGTGCAGGTGCTTCAATTTTTCGGCCTGCATCTTCATCATGGTGGCCTGGGTGAACACGTGTCCTTTTTCCTTGGCCAGGTTCACCACATGCATGGGAGTCGAGGCCTGACGTACCTGTTCGCGGACCTGGGAATCAGTCTGTGTAAGGGTTGCGAAAGAGGCGAGAGCGGACTCGGACACGGCGATTTGGCGTTTCCAGAAGGTTAGGTGGATTTCTGGCGGGCACGCCACAGATTCACAGCACCGATGGAAATCATCAGCAGCCCCAGATCCAGGGAGAGGGGAGGAAGAATCATCGGCTCGTTTCAGGATCAGCCGACCCTAGAGAGAGCTCATCCGCCTTGGGCTGCTCAGACAGCAGGCGGCCTTCTAAAATGCAGGAACGTTTGCGGGTCAATACCGGCGCATGATTGAAACCTCGGGTGTGATCGAGAAGGAGCAGGGCAACGGGTTTTACCTGGTGACCCTGGAGCAGCCCGCAGGTCATCAATGCCTCTGCCGCGCAGCGGGCAAGCTCACCAAGTTCAGAATCAAACTGCTGGCTGGAGACAAAGTACTGGTCGAGATCAGTCCTTATGACTTGACGCGTGGTCGGATCACCTACAGGGAGCGCAACGCCGGTGCCCCCGGAGGTCGTCCCGGTGGGAATCGTCCGGGCGGACCTCGTCGCCGTTGAGGCTCAGGCTTCAGTGAGAACCGAGCGGATCGAGTCCATAAACTCACTGCGTTGCTTCACCCCACGCCACTGCTGCTTCAGTTGCTTGTCGTAAAACAGCTGAACAGTGGGTGTGCCGTTGACTCCAGCCTGTTGAGCAATCTCTTGATCGGCTTCAATATCAATTTCAATTCCCTGGGCTTCCCCGTGCAGTTCATCAAGCACTCGCTTGAGATGGGGTTTGAGCACGTGGCAGGGGCCACAGCTCGGTGATGTATAGACCACCAGCAATGGCCTTTTGCTGTCGTGATAAAGCTTCCTCAAGGCATAGCTGCCCTTCTGCCAGAGGGCGTTTGAGTCGTAGGTCTCTTCAGTTGTCTCCACTGTGGTCTGAGGCGTTTCCGCTTTAGCTGGCTCGGCATGTTCCCTGCTAACCAGCGTTGCCAGATTGTGATGACTGAGCCAGCGTTCCGCGGCGAGGGCGGCCTGACAGCCGCTGCCAGCTGCAGTGACCCCCTGACGCCACTCTCCATCAGCGACGTCGCCTGCTGCGAAAACGCCTTCCATGGAGGTCTCCGGTCGACCTGGCTGGGTGACTAGATAACCGATTGGATCGCAGTCGAGCTGGTCGCGAACCAGCTCTGTGTTTGGGGTGTGTCCGATGGCATAGAACATGCCCCGAACAGACAGCTGCTCATCGAGACCGCTGTCACGCCGATGCAGCTTGAGGCTGCTCAGCCAGTCATCACCTTGAACGTCGCTCACTTGGGTGTTCCAGTGCACGCTGATCTGGGGATTGGCCTGAACGCGATCACTCATTGCCGCACTGGCGCGCAGACGGTCTGAGCGCACCAACAAATGCACATGGCTGCCGTATTTGGTGAGATAAACCGCTTCCTCGCAGGCTGAATCCCCACCGCCGACCACGGCTAGTTCTTCATTGCGGAACTGAGGTGTTGCTCCATCGCAGATGGCGCAGGCACTAATGCCCTTGCTCCAGAAGCGATCTTCATTGGGTAGTCCAAGACGGTTGGCTCTGGCCCCTGTGGCGATGATCACAGACTGCGATTTAACAATTTGCCCTTCGACTTCGATGCGATAAGGACGCTGGCTCAGATCAATGCGGTCGGCATCAGCTTCAAGCAGCCTTGTTCCCCAACGCGTGGCTTGGGCTTTCATCAGGTCCATCAGGTCTGGACCGAGAACGCCGTCAGGAAAACCTGGGAAATTTTCAACATGGGTGGTGGTCATCAGCTGTCCACCAGGGATGCCACCCCTCTGAAACCCTGTGATCAAAAGGGGACTGAGATTGGCGCGGGCGGCATAAATCGCAGCGGTGTATCCGGCTGGGCCAGATCCCACGATCACCAGATTTTCAACCGCCATGCTTATCAGTACTGACTGTGACTCGACTTTAATCTCTGCAATATCTCGACAGTGGGAGCCCCAGTACGCCTCAACTCAAAAATCTGGGTGAAAATTGTTATCCACAGATGTACAAATTGGGCGGAAATGCCTCAAGGATTCGATACAAATTTAAGGCTTTCTTTAGATTTCAACCGCTCCGTCTGTTGCTCCGTCGAGTTCCAGGTGATGGTGCTTGCCTTGTGTTCTCTGAACGCTCAAGACAGAGTCCTCAAGAAGTTCAGGATGCTCCCCTAAACAGGTGATCCATTCTCTGAACTCCTGCGTGATTGCGTAGCTGTCTTCATAGCGCTCATCGCTATCCAGAACGGCAATCCGGGTTCTTGCCCAGCAGGTGGCAACGTTGACTCGACGTTCAATTGCTGCGTCCATGTCTGTCTCCCAGATGGCGACCAGGCTGATGGTTGATGGGACCAAATCAGGCTGAATTTCGCAGAATGTCGCATTTTTTCTTGGGAAAAAATGTTTTCAACGCTGCAAAAATCTGGGTAACTGCGGGGTGCGCATGCGGATGACAGCTCCTGCTCCGTCCTCAATCGCTTCCATCGGCAGTGACGGCCCTCGCCAGTCACCTCCCAGATTGATGTCGCTCTCCTCTGCGCTTTGCGGGGCTGCAATTCGGTATGGCTCAGAGAGAGACCAGCTGCGGGCGTACTGCATCAGCAATGGATCCGCCGGAGCAAACACGTAGGAGGGTTCGCGCGGAACCGCTTCCAGCGAGGCCCTTTCGCTGCACATGCGCACCGCTCTGGTAATTCCCTGCACGAAGCGACTGCGTGTCACCACCGTGGTCAGATAAGCGACCACCCTCAGCCGTGAGGCATCGAACCCTTCTGCGCACATGTCAATGCTCACCAGCCAATCAGCGTCACCGTTCTGAAAGCCATTGAGGCGTTCAGGCGCGCCTGGGTCCTGGGAATGCACCAGATCGACCCGGTCGCCTTCTTCCTGAAGCAGCAGGCTGATACATCGGGCGTGCTCAATGTCGCGGGCGATCACCAGCCCACCGGCCCGTGGGTGACGTTGGCGAACGCTTTCGAGCTTGGTGCGGGCTCTCAGCAGCAACAGCTGGGCAATGCTGCTGCTGTCGGAAAGACGAATCGCGCGGCGCAGATTCCGCGCTCTCCAGCTTTCCCTCTGTTCAGCTGACAGTGGCGAAACCTCCCTGTCCGGCAGCCCTTCCTGGCCGTGTTCTACCCAGCCGTCTTGGAAGCGAAATTCCAGAGGACGAACATCACCGGCTTCGATCAGTTCTCGGGGTTCGACGGATAGATCTGGATGGATCTGCTCCACCAGTTGGCCTGCTTCCTCCACCCGCACTCGTCTGGCAGCGCAGAAGGCGAGGTTGTCGGCACGGAATGGGGTTCCGGTTAAACCGAGACGCAGGCGGGCATGGCTGCTGAGCTCCAAAAATGTTCGACCCCAAACAGGGCCGTCGGGTTCATCGGGATCAACTCCCAGGTGATGCGCTTCGTCGGCGATGGCCAGCAGCAGTTCCTGGTTCCAGCCTCTGAGTTCGGCTTTCAGAGCCTCCTGCTGGCGTCCTGCCCCCTGGTAGCTCAGCAGCCATCCGTCCGCATTGTCTGAGGCGCTGTTAGGCCCGTTCCAGAGATCAAGCTGCAGACCTAGCTGGGCTGCAGCACCCTGCCACTGGCTGAGGATTGAGGTGCGATGGCAGAAGATCAGAGCGCGTTGAAGCCTGCCTTCCGACTGCATCACCTGAAAGGAGAGCAAGGCCCCAAGGGTTTTACCAGCGCCTGGACCGGCATGAATCAGGACATCGCGAGCCGCGGTTGTCCCTGGAGCCAGCCGTCTGCGCAGCAGCTGAATCAGCTGCTGCTGCCATTGCCTGGGCCGAATCGCCCGGCATGGAAGCTCGGTACCAAGAGCGAATGACGGTGTGTTGATGGCGACGAGGAAAGATAGGTCTTTCTAACCATTTCAATCGGTTACGCCACCCTTAACTTCCGACCATTAGCTCCTGGGGTTCGGCCCCCTGCCGCCATGGCCAGAAGCCTTCTCCGTTACTCGTTCAATCCTGAGTCTCGCCGTTGTTTGGAGCGTTGCTGGCCCCTGGAGTGCGACCTTGACCCGCTGATTCTTCGGGCGCGTTTGCTTCACAGCCAGGGCAGTCGCCCTCAGGCGCTCGCGGTGGAGGAGGAGCTTCAGCCGATGTTCTGAAGCTCCTTGATCACTGCTTCTCCAAGAGCTCAGAGAGATTCGGTGTGGTTGCAGAGCAATCGCTCCACTTCCATCACTCCCTCTGAAGCGGCCTTCTGAGCGCGCTCAACCTGACCGCCTGCTGGTTCCATGATTTTTGATGTCAGGCGATCCATCAGTTCAGCTCTGTTCTCTTTGAGAAGCGTCAGGATCTCCTTCTCGATCAAATGCCGCACGGCTTCCGCGCGCAGGTGATCGTCTGAGGCCTCATCAAAGGTCCCCTGGACGAGCTCTTGGATGAACAGGCGATGCACCTCACTGCTGCGCAGAAAGCTTTCGGTAGCGTTGATGATTCCATCCACCAGGGTGCGATCCGGCTCGGAATCCATTTCCCTGAGCTTGAACTCCCAGTCGAGATGACGTCGTTGCCAGCCCGCTGCATGCAGGCTTGGCATCACGTTCTGGGAGAACGTGTCCACCGACATTTCATAGATCCGCTCCGCCAGGCGCTCGCACCATTCACGGCCGTGTTCAGCCAGGAGGTGTTCCATGGTGCTGCGGTCCACGGCATGACCTCCGTGGTGGCTGTGGCAGACGCCATCAGGGCATTCGATTGCAGTGAGTCCCATGCTGTTGCAGACAGGAACCTTTCCCTAGCTACAGGCTTCAAAGTCAAACCGTATCTTCAGAAAAGATGCAGGCCCGCTCACCCCATGACCTCGTAATCTTGACTGGGTCGGCAGCATCACAATCTTGCCCTTACTGTTGATCCCGGTGGAGAGCGCAGCGGGCGAAACCCGAGTTGCGGCTTCTCCGGAAACTGTCAAGAAATTCACTGCACTCGGCTGCAGGGTCGTCCTCGAGAAGGGTGCTGGACAATCGTCCGGCTTTCTGGATCAGGCCTATATCCAAGCCGGGGCTGAACTGGTCACCTGCGGGGACAGCACGGCCTGGTCTCAGGCTGATGTATTGCTCTGCGTCCAGTCACCCTCTTCAAACGCTCTGTCTCAGCTCCGGCGAGGAGCTCTGGTTGTAGGCCTTCTCGCTCCCTACGAGAACGCTGAGCTGGCTGAGGTTCTGCAACAAGCAGGTCTTTCTGCCATGGCCCTTGAACTGCTTCCTCGCATTAGTCGTGCTCAGTCCGCTGATGCTCTGTCGTCGCAGGCCAATATCGCCGGGTACAAGTCTGTGCTGCTGGCCTCGGCCGCACTGGACCGTTATTTCCCCATGCTGATGACGGCAGCAGGCACGGTCCAGCCAGCCCGTGTCGTGATTCTCGGTGCTGGAGTGGCTGGCTTGCAGGCGGTCGCCACGGCACGCCGGCTTGGCGCTGTCGTCTATGTCAGCGACATTCGCCCAGCGGTGAAGGAACAGGTGGAATCACTTGGGGCCCGCTTCATTGACCCTCCCGAGATTGATGACAAGCCTGCGGAGTCGGGTGGCTATGCCAAGCAGGCCTCTGACGCTTTTCTCGCAGCGCAGCGCCAGCAGCTCTCGGATCAGCTGGCCGAGGCGGATGTGGCCATCTGCACTGCCCAGGTTCCAGGACGTCGTGCCCCTCGGCTGATCAGTGAGGACATGCTGGATCGCATGCGTCCTGGAGCCGTGGTTGTGGATCTGGCAGTTGCCCAGGGAGGCAACTGTGCCGAGACTCTTCCTTCTCAGACCGTGGACCGTAACGGTGTGAAGCTGATCGGTGGCAACGATCTCCCCTGCACGGTTCCCAATCACGCCAGTGCGATGTTCGCCCGCAATCTGCTGGCCTTGCTTCAACCGACCCTCAAAGATGGTCAGCTCACTCTTGACAGCGAGGACGAGCTGATCGCCGGATGCCTGATCAGTCAGGACGGCACTATCCGTCGTGGAGACGTTCTCACCCCAGGAGCCAATTGATGGATTCCCTTTTTCTGATGGGTGCGGCCACTGCCTCCCAAACCCCACCACTGGTAAATGCCCTGTGGGTCTTGCTGCTCGGAAGCCTGCTGGGCTTTGAACTGATTGGCAAGGTCCCCCCAACGCTGCATACACCATTGATGAGTGGTGCCAATGCCATCTCGGGCATCACGATGCTGGCCGCACTCACCGCGATCATCAAAGCCAATGGAAGCACCCCTCTCCTGATTCTTGGCTCTGTCTCCCTTGGCTTCGCTCTCTTCAACGTGATCGGCGGCTTCCTCGTCACTGACCGCATGCTCGCCATGTTCAGCCGCAAGCCCGCCCGCAAGGAGAACAGCTGATGGAGTTCCTGAACTACGCCATTGACCTTGTCGCCGTTCTGCTGCTGTCACTCGGGATCAAAGGTCTTTCCAAGGTTCGTTCTGCGCGGAGTGCCAATCAGCTCGCCGCTGTTGCCATGGCACTCGCTGTCATTGGTCTTCTGATCAGTTACGTGGGCTATCCAAGCTTCGATGGTCAGGCCTGGGCATGGATCATCGCCGGCACTGTTGTCGGTGGAGTACTGGGTGCGATTACGGCCCAGCGGGTTCCCATGACCTCCATGCCCGAAACAGTGGCACTGTTCAACGGCTGTGGGGGCATGTCATCCCTGTTGGTGGCTCTGGCTGCGGCACTGTTCCCCGGAACGCTCGATGACGGCACACTCGTGGCGGTTGTGTCGATTGTGATCTCCGTTTTCGTTGGCTCGATCACCTTCACTGGCTCGATCGTGGCGATGGCCAAGCTGCAGGGTTGGCTCTCAACGCCTCCCTGGATGCAGAGCAAGATCCGCCATCTGGTGAACATCGCTCTGGCTGTTGTTTGTCTTGTGGCTGCGATCAAACTGATCGCTTCCAATGGCAGCAGTCAGTCCGCGCTGTGGTTGCTGGTGATCGCCTCTGGCCTGCTCGGCATCGGCGTCACTCTGCCGATCGGCGGCGCAGACATGCCTGTGGTGATCTCCCTGCTCAACAGTTATTCGGGTGTGGCCGCGGCTGCAGCAGGTTTTGTGGTGGGCAGCCAGCTTCTGATCGTGGCTGGTGCCATGGTTGGCGCCGCTGGCCTGATTCTTACCCAGGTGATGTGCAACGGCATGAACCGTTCACTGGTCTCGGTGTTGTTCGGTGGAGCGTTGGGAGCCGGTTCCTCCTCCGGAGGTGGCGGTGGTGAATACACCAACATCACCAGCTGCAGCGTTGAGGAGTGTGCGCTCACCCTTGAAGCGGCTGAGCGAGTGGTGATTGTGCCTGGCTATGGCCTAGCTGTTGCGCAGGCTCAGCACACGCTTAGAGAGGTCACCCGTTCCTTGGAAGCCGCTGGTATTCAGGTTGATTACGCCATTCATCCCGTGGCTGGGCGCATGCCAGGTCACATGAATGTGTTGCTCGCTGAAGCCGATGTGCCCTATGAACAGCTCAAGGAAATGGATGTCATCAATCCTGATTTCCCCGCAACTGATGTGGTCCTGGTGCTGGGTGCCAACGATGTCGTCAATCCCCAGGCCAAGAGCGATCCAGACTCCCCCCTCTACGGCATGCCGGTGCTTGATGTGCAGCAGGCCCGCACAGTCTTTGTCGTGAAACGTGGCATGAGCGCTGGTTATTCCGGAATCAAGAACGATCTTTTTGAGCTGGCCAACACGTCCATGGTGTTCGGTGATGCCAAGAAAGTTCTTGGTGATCTGCTTGGTGAGTTGAAGGAGCTTGGTGTTGGTAAGAAATAATCAGATCGGTCTAAACGGCCTTTGATGGGTTCTGATTCCCGAATTCAGCACAACCCCCAGTTGCTTACGCAGCTGGGGGTTGTCACTTATCAACAGCGCTGGCCCTGGGTCGGTGGTGACCTGCAAACTCTGCACGACACGATTCGGCCAGTTCCTCTTCCTGAGGATCAGGGAGAGCCGGTTCGGATTGCTGTTCCCCCATTGGCCAGTGGTGCAGCAGCAGCCGGAGAGTTGTTGGCCTTTCTGGATCGCCCCCTGCCCACTCCTGCGGGGGATTCCGTACCCCCGCGAGCCCTTGTGCTGGCCCTTCATGGTCTTGGTGGTTCCAGTCGTCGGGAAGGCCTCCGGCGCCTGGTTCTCACTTTGCAGAGGAATGGCTTTGCGGTGCTGAGGCTCAATCTGCGGGGGGCCGACCCCGGTAGAGATCTGGCTGGTGGCACCTATGCCGCGGCTTGCAACAGCGATCTGCTGCCAGTGATCGTGCGTGCTCGTGAGCTTTGTCGGCAGCTGGCCCCATCCAGTTCTGTTCTGCCCCTGTTCGGTGCTGGGGTCTCTCTCGGCGGCACGATGCTTTTGAACGGTTGTCTGTCCAGTCCTGAGGACAGGGCCGCGGCCGGACTTCCCTCCAACCAGCTGGTACTCGATGGATTGTTCTGCGCCAGTAGCCCCCTAGATCTGGCTGCCTGCAGCGCCTCGATCGAACGACCGCGTAACCGTGTCTATCAGCGTTGGTTGCTGCAACGCCTAGTGAGACAAACACTGGCAGACCCCTTCGGCGTGAGCCCTCAGGAGGATGAATCGCTGACCCAAAACCCACCACGGTCGATCCGCGCCTTTGATGCAGCGGTCACGGCTCCCCGCTGGGGGTTCGATTCTGTCGATGCCTATTACTCACGGGCATCTCCTTTGCCCTATCTGCTCGATGATCGGCGGTCGTTGCCACCCACCCTGCTGCTTCAGGCTCTTGATGACCCCTGGGTGCCGGCGTCTGGAGCCAAGCGTTTGCTCTCCTCCCTGATGCTGCAGCCGGCTGATCAGCGTGACCCTGTGTCGGTTCTTCTCACTGAGAGAGGCGGCCATAACGGCTTCCATGCTCCCGGCGACAGCCTGGAAAGCGGATGCTGGTCCGATCGTGTTGCTTTGGCCTGGCTGACCCAACTCAGCGGTGATGCCCCACGTTGAAAGGGCTGCGGCGGATCACCCAGTCTTCGCAGGGACGTCCACCGATCACATGCTCTTCGAGGATGCGTCGAATCCGTTTCGGCGTGACCCCTCCGTACCAGATGCCATCCGGCCAGATCAGCAACACTGGGCCCTGATCGCAGACCCGCAGGCAGTCAGCTTTGCTGCGCAGCACAACCCCGCCGGGCCGGTCCGGTCGCTCCAGTGCCAGCTCACGCACTCCAAGCTTCAGAGCCTCCCAGCTGGCTGCCCCGAGAGCAGGATCACAGCATTTCGCCTTGGTGGCCGTTGCACAGAGCAGCAGGTGGTGACTGATCACGCCGCAATGGCAGTGAGTGGTAGTCGTCGTGTGCCTCGAGCAACTTGTTCGCGCACGGCGGTACGGGCCCACTGATCGACGGCCAGCACATCATCCAGTTGCGGCTGGTCAATCCGGTCGGATTTGTGGCGTTCGCAGGCTGTTTCGATCAGGTCGGGAATGTCGAGGAAATGAATCCGCTCTTCTAGGAACTGGGCCACCGCCTCCTCATTGGCGGCATTGAGCACAGCTGGCATAGTTCCACCGGCCCTGCCGGCGGCGTAGGCCAGTTCCATGCAGGGGTATTTGGCGGGATCGGGTTTGTTGAAGGTGAGTTGCCCGACCTCGGTGAGATTGAGTCGACGCCAGGGTGTTTCGAGGCGTGAGGGCCAACTCATGCAATAAAGGATCGGCAGCTTCATGTCGGGCCATCCCAGCTGAGCTAAGACCGAGGAGTCAGCCAGCTCGATCATCGAGTGAATGATGCTCTGCGGGTGGATGACGATTTCGATCTGGTCGTAGTCGAGGCCAAACAGATAGTGAGCTTCGATCACCTCCAGCCCTTTGTTCATCAGCGATGCTGAGTCCACGGTGATCTTCCTGCCCATGCTCCAGTTGGGATGGGAGGTGGCATCGGCGACGGTGGCTTTCTCCAGATCGGCAGTTGCCCAATCACGGAAGGCACCACCTGAAGCTGTGAGCTGGATCCGGCGCAAGCCTGGAGTGGGAACACCCGTGGAGAGTCGAGCATTGTCAGCCCAGGGTGTGCCCTGCAGGCACTGGAAGATGGCGGAGTGCTCGGAATCAGCCGGTAGAAGGCGGCTGCCGCTTTTCTTGAGCTCTGGCAGCACAACCGGACCCGCTGCAATCAAGGTTTCCTTGTTGGCCAGCGCCAGATCCTTTCCGGCCTGGATGGCCGCCAGGGTTGGCAGCAGGCCTGCACAGCCAACAATGCCGGTCACCACGAGGTCTGCCGTGTCCCAGGAGGCAGCAACGTTCAGTCCGCCGGGACCTCCCACCAGTTCCGGTTGCCGTTGAGGCTTTTGATCCGCAGGCAGCGAGGCAAGCCGTTCCTCCAGTTCTTTGAGAAGAGATTCATCAGCGAGGGCTACTACCTCGGGGCTGTGTCGTTGGATCTGCTCCACGAGCAGGGGGAGGTTGCGACCAGCTGTCAGAGCCACCACCCGGAACTGTTCCGGGAACTCCTGAACGATTTCGAGAGTTTGAGTGCCGATGGAGCCGGTGGAGCCCAGCACGCTGATGGCTTTCACGCGGATCCTGGCGGTTGCAGCCATCCTCCCACTTCAATTCCAGCCCCTGGCAAACTTCGGCCAACGCACAGTGTTCACGGTCATGGCGGCAGCGCAGAAGGAGCACTGGGGATCGGGGCTGGGATTTGTCCTGGCGGCAGCCGGCAGTGCAGTGGGTCTGGGCAACCTCTGGGGATTCGCCTACAGGGCTTCCCAGGGAGGAGGAGGCAGTTTCGTTCTCCTTTATGTGCTGATCGTTGCGGTCATCTGCCTGCCGGTGCTGGTGGCTGAGATGGTGCTGGGTCGCAACACCGGTCGCAGCCCCTTGCTGGCTCCGGCCCAGGCGGCTGGCCGCGACTGGAAACCGATGGGTTGGCTGTTTGTGGTCGCCGCCTGCGGAATCCTGGCCTTCTATGCCGTGCTGATGGGCTGGACCGCTCAGACCCTGATCCATGCCCTCAATGTGGGCCTTCCTCAAACCATGGAGGATGCCCAGCTGTTTTTCGACGACATCAGTGGCGGTAATAGTGCGTTGGCTGGTCAGGCCATCAGTCTTCTGCTGACAGCTCTGGTGGTGTCGGCAGGAGTGCAGGCCGGAATTGAACGGTTGTCGCGCTGGGCGCTACCGCTTCTCTTCCTGCTGTTGGTGGCCCTGGCGATCTGGGCCAGCACGCTGCCTGGAGCCATCGATGGTTACAAGACCTTCCTGTTGCGCTGGGACGGCAGGGAACTCATGAACATCACCACCATCCGTAATGCCTTCAGTCAGGCCTTCTTCTCGATTGGCACCGGGATCGGTTCGATCATGGCGTATTCGGCTTATTTGAACCGCAAGGCTCCCGTTCCTCAAGAAGCAGTTTCAGTGGTGGGTCTGGACACCGCGGTGGGTCTCCTGGCGGGCATGCTCACCTTCCCCGTGGTGATCAGCTTCGGGCTGGGGGATGCCGTGAGTGAGTCCACGATCGGCACGATCTTTCTCGCATTGCCTACAGGATTGGCATCCATTGGTGAGACCGGACGCATCGTTGCTGTGGCCTTTTTCTTCCTGGCCTATCTCGCTGCAATTACATCGTCGGTGTCGCTGCTTGAGGTCCCGGTGGCGTCGCTGATGGATCGTTGGAACTGGAGCAGGACCAAGGCGACCTGGATCAGCGCGGCTGTGATTTTTGTGTTCGGTCTTCCTGCTGCCACGAATCTGCAGGTTCTTGGAGCGATGGATGCCCTTTTTGGTGGTGTGTTGCTGATTGCTGGCGGATTGTTGATTGCTGTGCTGATGGGATGGGTGGTGCCCCAAACCTTTCTTGCTGACCTCAAAAACAGCGAGGTCACGCAACCATCCACCAGCGGTCTGATCCTGTTCTTTCTGCGCTGGGTCTCACCGGTTGTGATCGCTGCCGGACTGTTGATCAGCGTGGTGGATTTGATCCGCAACTGGACCGGTCAGGGCTGAGCTCAAGCCTGTGTTCAGAACAGTCGATTGATGTGGGCGGAGGCCATGCGCACCTCTCGCAGGAAGCAGATCGAAGCCATCATCACCAGCAGCATCGCTGTGATGAATAGAGGAACCACCACAAGTGTGAGATTGATGCGGCTGATCACGCTGAAGAACATCACTGCCACCACGGCTGAGATCAACAGGGTTGCGGCAGTGAGCATCTCGATGGCGCGGATGGTGAGCTGCATGCGCCTGCGGTAGGACCACTGCTCTCGTTCATCGATCGTCTGGCCGGCATCAAGGGCCGTTTTGGTCTTGCGCGCGTTGTCGACAATCCTCGCGAGGCGGCCGGAGATCACATTCATCAATGCACCGATGCCGGCTAGCAGAAACACCGGAGCGACTGAAAGTTGAATGGCTTTGGACAGGCTTTCGGGTTCCACGGGCATCACGCCGGTCCTGGGCGAACCCTAGGGCTCGTGCGAAGGAAATCCGGTAGACAGGTGCCTTAACGCACTCCAACACGATGCTCTGGCTAAAGCGCTGGAATTTCATCGAGAGGGCCAGGCTTGAACGGGAGCTCTGGGATGCCTTCGAAGCCAAGCAGAATCCTGAAGGCAAGCTGGAGCAACTCCAGAGCTGGATCGATGCCGCTGATCCCTCAGAACCCACTCTCGGCGAACAGCGCTTCAGGCTGGAGGTGTGGACCACCACCCTGGCTCGTATTCGCAAAATTGAGGCAATGATGAGCTCGAAAGAGCGTTGATCAACAGCGACGCCATTCGGTGATGCCACCGGGTTTGTCGATCAGTTCAATTCCCTGACCGGACAACTCTTCTCGGATGCGGTCGGCTTCAGCAAAATCCTTGGCCTGCTTGGCGGCCCTGCGGTCAGAGATTGCGGTTTCGATGGCGGAGCTGTTCTCTGGTGCAGCGTTGATGTTCTCCATAGATTTCAGAGGCTCATGCTGCAGGCCCAGCACTGCTGCAAGCTCGCGGAGCACCAGCCAGCGTTGATGCAGGGCGCTTAGCCCATCACGCTCTTCCAGCTGTTCTCCACGCTCCAGTCGGTTGGCCAGCGATTTCAGCGGTTTGGCCAGTTCAAATAGCACCGCGAGGCTTCCAGAGCTGTTCAGGTCCTGATTCATGGCCTCGGTAAAGCGGTCGCGCGCGGCACATAAGGCCTCATCCACTGCCAAGTTCTGTGCATGCATGGCTCCGGATGGCAGAGCTTTTGCTCTAGGCCATCCCAGCTGATTCGAACATTCACTGCCAAGGCCAAGAGCCGCATTGAGACCTTTCCATCCGGTGCTTGCCGCCTCGAGTGCTTCTGCTGTGAAGTCGAGTGGCTTGCGGTAGTGCGCCTGGAGCACAAAGAGCCTCAGAGTCATCGCAGACACGCCGCTGTCGAGTAGCGCGCGGATTGTTGTGAAGTTACCGAGTGACTTCGACATTTTTGTGCCGCCGACATTCACCATGCCGTTGTGCATCCAAATGCGGGCTAGTTGAGCTTCGTTGGCTGTTTCGGACTGTGCAATTTCATTTTCATGGTGCGGAAAGACAAGATCTCCACCGCCGAGATGGATATCAATTGTTGTGCCGAATTCTTCGCGAACCATGGCTGAACATTCGATGTGCCAGCCGGGTCGTCCGCGTCCCCAGGGTGAATCCCAACCTGGTTCTCCATCTTTCGTTTTTTTCCAGAGCGCGAAATCGAATGGATGTCGCTTGCGATCTTCTTCTCCTTCCTTGGTGCGGCCACTGGCTCCCTGTTGCTGATCATTCGGATCTCGCCCACTTAGTTGGCCATAATTCTTTGCTTTGGAAATATCAAAATACACGTCACCGTCTGAGCTGTAGGCCGCTCCCTTGGTTTCAAGTTCGCCAATCAGATTTTGAATGCCTGGGATGCAACATGTTGCCCGTGGCATTTTGTCTGCGGGTAGAATATGTAAGCGAGCCATGTCGATTTCGAAGGCTTTAATGTTTTTTTCGCTCACGTCCTCCATTGTTGATCCTTCGGAGTTGGCTTTATTCAATATTTTGTCGTCGATATCTGTGTAGTTCTGCACAAAGGTGACTTCGTAATTACGCCAAATGAGATAACGCCGTAAGACGTCCCAGTTGATATAACTGCGCGCATGCCCAAGATGGCAGAGGTCGTAAACCGTGACCCCACAGCAGTAGATCGTTGCTTTGCCAGCCTCCAGTGGTTCGAAGTCTTCGGTGCGATTGCTCAGGCTGTTTGTGAGGCGCAGTGGCAAAGGTCTGATCAGGCTCTCCAAGGAGGTTACGGCCCGCCCACTCCCGGATCATCCTTGAATCGCCTGGTTTATGCCTTGTTGTTACCGATCTGTTGTCTTCACTGGCTCTGATCGGTTCCGCTGGATGTCGACGATCTGCTGGTTGCGCCCAGCTGTTGATTGCAGCTTGAAGGGCCGCACCGCTTGTTGATGAGGGTTGTTGTTGGCTTTGGTTCCTACGTTGGCTTGAAGCCGTTCCACGATTGTCGATGCACTATTTCCAGCAGCCTTTCAAGAACTGAGCGACTTGGCTCATTCTCTACGAGGTCGCTGATTCTCACTAGGTATTCGTGCTGGCTTCCATTCCCTCGTTGCCTTGAACAGATCACTGTCACGTCGTCATAGCCAATGGGGAAGTCATTGTTAAGTGGAACTTTGAGGATCCATTCGGCAACAAACAGAAGGAAATCGCAGATGACCGGATTGATGTATTCCTCTTCTTCGCCCAGATCTCCACACGCAATCATCTGTTCTTTGCTTTGAGGCGTATACGTCACGAATGAAAAGAAGGAGGGCGCACCGGTTGGCTGAAGGTGCAGCCCATGAAACGCTTTTCGGGTCATGGCGTTCTGCTGGCTTGTGAGTTGAGCTCGTCGCTTGCTCGCTGAAGAGTCTGTCAATGGTTTGTATTTTGCTCGCTCTTGAGGCTTGTTGATCCTTGATTTTTTATTGTTTTTCTAGAGCAATGTCGATGGTATAAAAAGATTTTGCTCGGGCCTTGTGCCAACTCATTGGCTGTCTATAGGATGGCATTGTTGGATCCTTGGCTCGGGCGGATGATGCATCCAGACTGGATGGGCGTCTTTGTTCTATTAACAATCATCGTCTCAGTCACTGTGATTGGCTATCGCGAAGGGCATTCGATCCTGAAGCGTCGCGTTTGATTGTGTCCTGCTGCTTGCGGGCTGATCTCTGCACTGTCATTTCGCGTCCATCCAGGTCTCCTAAGATTTACTTAAACCCTTTGCTGCAACTAGTGCTAGGGTTCAATCGTGTGAGGTTTAATGTGAGGTAAAGCTTGGGACGCCGCCGTAAAGGTCCTGTACAGCTCAACGGTGGCGACACTTGGTACGCACGCCTCTGGGTTCCTGAGAAAGACCGTAAGACCGCCAGTAAAGGTACGCTGATTCGCTCTCTGAAGACAACCAGTTACTCCGAAGCACTCCAGCGGTACGGAGCTGCCTACGCAGAGATTGAGGGGGGGTTTAGGGGCTTTGCTTAAGCCCAAGGGCCTACAGGACCTCAGGGAGGCAGTAGAGGCGAACAGAGACGATCAGATTCTTAGTCCTGGTGAGTTTGCTTCTCGTCTTGCTGCTGACCTGGGCGGAGACATGCTGATCATTGATGAACAGCCTTCTTTGATGATTACTCCGATAGAACATTGGCGTCCCAAAACTCTGTCTTCTTATTGACGTGTCCCTATTACGTCTGATTACTCCTCTCCTGATTTAAAAAGGACATACAAGACACGAATGGTTTAAAGTCGTGCAAAGATCCAACGTCTTTTTGGTAATCCTCTCTGTACACCTCACTCTGGAAGACATGCCTTCTACAGTTCCTCCCGTAGGGCTGGTTTAGATTGGTAAATAAGTGAGAACATTGCAGGCCATGCCTAGTCTGTTGGTTCAAAGACAGCTAATAACTACGGGTCTTTTGCTGATGCTGTCCTTGAACGAGAAGCTGTGAAACTCTGGCAGTTTTTCCAAGACATCAATAACTGATTCGCATCAGATCTCAGACTCTTTCAAAGCCTCCTCAAACACTGATGCATCAATTTCTTTGCAAGGACCTTCGTAGCTATAAGTCGATGTTTGATTCTTAGATTTGTATATTGCTGTTCCTCTCCCAGACAAAGTATATGGTGGCGTTAATTTGATTTTCCCTATATCGTCTAACTTCAGCTCTTTGTTGTCAATCCTCTGGGGGATTGACAACATTTTATCTTGAATCGAAACATTAAGTGGCCCTTCAGAGCGAGAGTCGAGAATTGTTTTCATCTTGAAATCTACTTTGAGGATCGCAATGTCATCTATGGTTCTATCTTCAGTTATTTTGGATGTTGCTGAATTGGTATTCACTAAATCAACTGACGCCTTACACCTCAAATAAAGATAGTCATCAGCAACGGCAGGTGATGCTGAGAGGAGTAGAGCGCCAAGGAAGATTGGAAGTTTCATTGTTTTGAGACCTCCTCAAACACAGTTGAGTTAATCTCTCTACACTCTCCCTCCGCTTTAATTACCTCATGCTCTGACTTGCTCTTAAGCCAATTGTGAACTGTTGCTGGGCCTGGCGGGTTTAATGGCATTACTCCTCTTATCTGTCCAGTATAACCCTTTCCGTTGTCTTCCTCGTCTTGGACAATCTGATTTCCTTCAATGCGAATATCACTCCATATTGTATTAAGATGATTCCTCATCTTGTTGTTTGTTAGGTCAACTTTGAAAGACAAGGTCTCGTTCACCAAAGGCACTTCTGAAATTAGATCGCCCGATGGGATAGCAGTTTTCTTGTGTGTTCCATTCATCTCGCAGGACACATAAAGGAAGTCATCAGCAACGGCAGGTGATGATGAAAGGATTAGAGCGCTAATAACTAATAAAGATTTCATAGGCAGATGCGAGATACCTAAATAGTAGCAACGTTCTGCATCAGCTCCTTTACTCAGGTTTCTTCTCACAGACTGCTTCATAAAGCTCAGGCATGCCTTGCTCTGCAGTGCTCCTCCATTCTTTAGGGACATTATGCACATAACCTTCTTCATTGGTAATAGTCTGTTTATTGCAGTCAATTATTGATTGAGAGTAATAGGGGCCTATTGGCGCCGGATCCATGATTGTTTTGACCTTTATTTCCCATACGCCTTGGCTAATGGGCTCCGCTTTGATTAGATAGTTCCAAGACCACTGATCTTGCCTAAACCGTTTGTAGAAAGGCTTGATAAAGCTGACTGATTGTGAATGGGCACTTAGTGGCCCAAGCATAAGCAAAACGATCAGCAGCTTCATGACCGACCTTCTGTCTGAAGACAACATAGCGACGGTTTCCCCTTTGAAAGATAAATGCTGTCCAGGGTCAAAAAGGTATGCCCACTACAACTACGTGAGTCAAGCAAGTTGTCTCCCTTCGTTGTAGTAACTACCTGTATAAACTAATGACTAGAAACGAAAGAGATCAGGCTGAGAAAGCTATTGAATTGACAACCTTTAACCATAGCTGTGGCGTAGCCGCTTTCAGAGGTTCTTTTTATGATTGATATAAGAGGGGTCAGGCTGCTAAATTAAGCACCAATGGATCGCCTTTGACTCGCCTGAAACTCTAGTTATATCGACATCTACTTCCTCCAGAAGCCTCTGTAAAGTGCCTGTAATCCTGTCTGGCATGGAGCCTTGTAAAAGGCTTGCACAGACCTTAATTGAATGTTTTAAAAGATTTGACTAAGATAGGATATATGCGCTGATTCAATGTCCTTAGAACAACTCAAAGCCTTTCTTGAGAAGGTCAAAGGCAATGCTTCGCTGCAGGAGCAGCTCAAGGCAGAAGGTGCTGATGTTGTTGCTATTGCAAAGGCTGCTGGCTTCTCGATTACCACAGAAGATCTAAACATTCATCGCCAAAACTTGTCTGACGAGGAGCTGGAAGGCATAGCTGGAGGTTATCTGACTGGCGGTGGCTGCGGTTGCACCTGGACAGGCCGTATTTGCACAACATGCATGATGACAGATCATACATGTTAAGTAGATATTGTTTGCGATTCATCTCTATATCGTTGGCGATATAGAGATGAATTTCTAAAATATTGAGAAAGATATGTTGTCTCTGGCATCAGGGAGTCAAAGTTGCCACTCTATGCCTGCTTAAGGCTATGTGATGTCCCTAGAACAGCTCAAATCCTTCCTGGAAAAAGTCAAAGGTGACTCCAATCTTCAGGAAAAACTAAAAGCAGCAAAGTCGCCTGAAGATGTTGTGGGTATTGCTAAAGAACATGGTCATGAATTCACCGCTGATAAGTTCAGTCAGCTCAGTGAAGAGGAGCTAGAAGGCGTGGCTGGTGGTACTGTTGTTATAACTATCACTATTCCAGTTGCGGTTACTTTGGGCGCTAACTGCATGCCCAAAAAACCTTAGGCTTAGTCTTCAATGCCTGGCCCAATTGAGCGCAGTTGAGTAGGGATAGACAAACTCGGCGAATCTCACTTGGCGTCCATCCAGGTCTCGTAAGATTGACTGAAACCTTTGCTGCAACTAGTGCCAGGGTTCAATCGTGTGAGGTTTGATGTGAGCTAAATCCTTGGGGCGTCGGCTTAAGGGTCCTGTTCAACTTCATGGCGGCGACACTTGGTATGCACGTCTTTGGGTCCCTGAGAAGGATCGAAAGACAGCAGGTAAAGGGACGCTGATTCGCTCTCTGAAGACCACCAATCACTCAGAAGCTCTCAAGCGTTACGGAGCCGCTTACGCAGAGCTTGAGAGGGAGTTAGAGGGTCTGCTTAAACCAAAGGGGCTGGGCGACCTCAGAGAGCTTGTAGAAGCCAACAGAGGGTCTGATGAAGACCTGGCCTTCCTGACGGATGCTCTAGTCGGTCTGGACCATGGCAATCCCTCTAAGGAAGCCAAACTTGTCTACAAGTCCTTGCAGACTGGCAAGCAACTCCCTCTGTCCTGGGAAGAGGCAGTTGATCTCTGGGTCAACACAAGAAACAGAGAGAAGGCAAGACCAGTCACCGTGAAGACCATCAAGGCTCTTAAGCGCTGTGTCGAGTCAATCCAAGCCTTTGGTCAACCCACTGACATCTCGAAAGACAGCGTCAGAGGTTGGATCAAACAGCGTGAACTGCACAAGCAACCTATCTCGGTAAAGACTGACTTCAAGCTCTTGCAGGGACTCTTTACTGTCCTGTTGAAAGCTGATCATGTTTCTCTCAATCCTTTCCAAGCTGTCGGCTACACCGTTGCTGAAAGCCTTGAAGCAGGTAAACGAGAGTTCACCGATGAAGAACTAAAGATCATCAAGATTGAATGTCCTGAAGCCTTCATGATGTGTCTAACAAGCCTTCGGCCTGGTGAGTTTGCTTCTCGTCTTCCTGCTGACTTGGACGGAGACATGCTCATTATTGATGAACAACCCTCTTTGATGATCACTCCAACTGAATATTGGAGACCGAAAACCCTTTCCTCTTACAGACGTGTTCCTGTTCCTTCTGGTTACACATCTCCAGACTTGAAAAGGACTTTCAAAACTCGAATGGTTTATAGCCGTACAAAGATCCAAACTCTCTTCGGTGACCCTCTGTGTACGCCACACTCTGGAAGACACACCTTCTACAGCCTTTCTCGTAGAGCTGGTCTAGATAGGCAAATAAGTGAGAATATTGCAGGTCATGCTTCCTCTATTGGCTCAAAGACAGCTAAGAATTACGGATCATTTGCTGATGCTGTCCTTAGACGTGAAGCTGTGAAGCTCTGGGATTTTGTCCAAGATATAACCAGCTAATTCACGTAAGCCGCAGTCTATACAGGAAGAATCGATCCGCACCTAATACAGGGAGAAGCGGAACTGGGCTTATGAAGCAGTGTATACAGGGGGAACCGATCCGCACCGTATACAGGGAAAACCAATAAGCACCGTATACAGGAAGAACCAATCCGG
>QCUI01000034.1 GCA_003210775.1 Synechococcus sp. AG-679-A04 | reverse complement strand
TAGCTGAATCGGAAAGCCCCCTCTCACGAGGGGGCTTTTTACTGGCTTAACTCAGATCCCTGCATTCGCGCAGGAAGCCTTTTACTAACTCTGAGATTGAGTGATTGATCGACAGATTGCTGTTTCTGTTGAATGCTTCGGTGCGGGTTGTTTTGATAGTGATCGATTCAGCCAGAGGTCACCGACATGAATGCCTTCGACCCGGCTGTTGGTCTGTCCTTGTCATTGCAAGATTTGGCGTTCTTTAGGCGTCAGTTTGATCCACTACATCAATGTGCAGGGATTCAACGATTGTTTGGATTTCAATGATATTGAGACAGGTTCTAAAACCATGCCTCAATCATGCCTCAGCCATGCTTCCTGAAGATATGGATTGTTGAATTCATATGAATCAGTCTCTTTCCTTTTGGGATGACTGATTAGTATTTTTGACCAGATCTGAAATCGTGCTCTTCTTCCTTCAGTTCAGACGAACTGCATGTTGATTGTGCATAGTGGATAAGATTTTTATACCCTTCTGGGACTAGCCCAGGACAAAGAATTCCCACTTCGATGGCCTGAGGGCAGAAATACACACCAGCCCAGCGATTGATGAAACGCCCTTTGATCTCGTCGGAGAACATGAAACCATTGCGAGCCGCGTAGTCAATGATTTGCTGCGGCCCGAGATCCGCTAGCTGCTCTCGGAATGCCTGATCCTCTCTTGCTCTGTCAATAAAAGCATGCAGCGCAGCCTTAGACATTGGGCTCCTGGATGTTTTCATCAATGTACTGCTCTGAGATTCTCTTATTGCCGTCAAGCTTGTGATTGCAATATTTGCTTGCACCATGCATTGCCGCTGTTGAGCTTTGTGAACTGATTAGCTTCCTGTGCCCATTTCTTGTTAATGGATCTATGGTTAATGGGAAAAGTTTTTCGTTTTACGCTCTCGTTGAGCCTGCTTTCTTTTGATGAAAAGAGTCACGTTTGAGCTCAGTGACGAGCTCCATAAGAATTTAAAACTTCTCTGTTATACCGAAGGCGTTTCTATCGGCCATATTCTGCGTGAGTGTGTTTCTGAATTCTGTAGTAAGCATGATGCGCATCTTATCGAATTAGTTGATCATCGCTCCAAGTAATTATTTTAATTGCCTGGCTTCAGGTCGGCTCTTAGCCTTCCTAGTAATTTCTTTTTTCGGGAAGTTCGGCGTTGTTTTCTCAATCAAAGATGTTGAGGCACGCCTGAATGTTTGATTATTCAGATGCCAGCAATGTTTTTGACGGTTATTGCTTGGAAGCAAAGTGTAATTAAAAACTGTAACGCATTCCCCTGAGTGTTCTGGTGATCCTCGGTTTGACGATAGTTTAAAATTTCTTGTTTAATGCTGCAGGGGTATGGCAGAGCGTTTTGATGTTTTGGTTCAGGGAATATCCAAGTCTGATGCGCTTCATTTATTGTTTGCTAAAACAGATTCTGTTGAAAGGCCTTCTGACCGTTATTTTGCGGCCACGAGACTAGGCCTGTGTGATTGTGATGAAACTCTTGATGCCTTGATCAGGGCGACTACCGATCTTAAGGTTGACGAATTATTTGACAGGATCACTCGACGTAAGGCTGTCGAGGCATTGGGTAGAAGAAAGGATGCCAAGGCCATTCCTGCATTGGTTCAAGTCCTGAGGTGTACTGATACCGAAGCAGTAATTAATTCCTTATCAGCTTTGACCAGAATTGGCTGGTCGCCAAATGAGGAAGAGGAAAGTCATCTTCTGAATCTGTTGGATGGAGAAGTCACGCAAGCACGTGCAGTAATTCAGCTTTTCACGAGGCTTCGTATTAAAAGTGCGCAGTCAAAGAATCGGATTGGTGGTTTATGCGATCACGAAAGTCTGTTGATCTCTGGTGCTTCAAGGGCCTATATGGCACTGCTGTATGGGGAAGTCGATTTGATGAAACCATTGGTGGCATGTCTCACTGACCTTGTTGCGGGTAAGCGGAGATCTGCGGTGATTGATATTGGTGATTCCGGGGATGAAAGCCTGCTGCCTGTATTGGTTCGTGCGCCGGTATCGATGTCGCTTCGAGCTAAGAGTTTCTTGCAGATCGTTGATGGCAACCAGTCTCTCTCGAAACCTGAAAATCAGGCTTTGTTTGAACAGCTGCTTCGCGATGATCCTTTGTTGTTAGACATTCGACCGGAGTGGGAATGTGGATCAGACCCTGAAGAGATCGAGCGGAATCTCAGTCATCGTGATGAAGCTCGACAGTATGGTGCTGCAGCGAGTTTGATGCGGATTGATCGCAGCGAATGCCTAGCAGTGATTGAGAGTATGCAGGAAAGACTCTGGTCTGACTATGTCACTCACTATTATCTGAGTTGTCTAGTTGGTTTGCGCAAGTTCAGCGAAAAGAGTGATCTTGTCAGGTCTGCTCTTGCCGAAACCACACCCCAATATACGAAGTCAAGAATTGCAGCTGCCTGGGCTTGCGTCGAACTGCAACTTGATGACCAGATGGATCTTTTGTATGAGCTCTCTTCATCAGCTCCTTGGGTTCCATTGCGTTGGACATGCCAGCAAGCATTGGCACGCTTGACTGAAAAGCAACAGCTCGAAAGGACGTTCTGAGATCTCTTGACTTAACTATTTACTCTCGCTTGCTTAAGCAGAATGCTTGGCCATGTGCTGCATCAGGTCAATGCATTTGCAGCTGTAGGCCCATTCATTGTCGTACCAAGCCACCAGTTTCATGAACTGATCATTGAGTGCCATGCCCGCTCCAGCATCAAACACTGACGTGCAGCTTTCTCCCAGAAGATCATTGGACACGATCGGATCTTCGGTGTAACCGAGGATTCCGGAAAGACCATTCTGTGAGGCCTCTTTCATGGTTTTCTTGATGTCTTCGTAACTGGCTGGTTTGGCCAGATTCACGGTCAGGTCGACGACGGAGACATCAGGAGTCGGTACCCGGAAAGCCATGCCTGTGAGTTTTCCATTCAGTTCCGGAATCACGCGACCCACCGCTTTGGCAGCACCCGTGGAGCTGGGAATGATGCTCTGCCCGGCTCCACGTCCACCACGCCAGTCCTTCAGAGAGGGGCTGTCCACCGGCTTCTGGGTTGCCGTGGTGGCATGCACGGTGGTCATCAGTCCGCTGACGATGCCGTAGTGGTCGTTCACCACTTTGGCGAGTGGCGCCAGGCAGTTGGTCGTGCAGCTGGCATTCGACACGATCTCCTCCCCTGCATAGGAGTTGTGGTTGACCCCCATCACGAACATTGGAGTGTCGTCCTTAGACGGAGCGCTCATCACAACTCGTTTGGCACCGGCCTCCAGGTGTTGGCGTGCGGTTTCGTTGGTCAGAAAGAAGCCGGTGCTCTCCAGCACGTAATCGGCTCCCACTTCGCCCCAGCGCAGCTGGCGGGGGTCACGTTCGGCAGTGACGCGAATGTGGCTTCCATTCACGATCAAATGGCCGTCCACGACCTTGATTTCACCTGGGAAGCGACGATGCGTTGAGTCGTAGCGCAGCAGGTAGGCGAGGTAGTCGAGTTCGATCAGGTCGTTGATGGCAACCACCTCAACGTCGGGGCAGGCCATGGCCTGTCGGAAGGCAAGACGCCCAATGCGTCCGAAGCCATTGATGCCAATACGGATGGACATGAAGGCAAGCCCCTCTGCTTCTCTGACTTATAGAGCCCATTGCAATCGAAAACCCCCTCCTTTTCTGGGACGAAGACAGAGTGAGCTCAGGCCGTCCCCTCTAGTTCATGGTTTCTCTGCCAGCTCAAGTCTCTTGCCCAATCTGTGCCTTGCATGGCGATGAGGCGGAGCTGACGGCTCCGTTGACTGGTTTGTGTTTGCTTGATTCGCGGCGACACTGTGGATGGTCCAAGCACTAGCGCGTGGAAGATTCCTGATCTCTATCGCGATGTCGAAGCGGGAATGGTTACTGCAGCGTCTGCTGACTGTGTGAATGATTTGGTTTTCGCGCTAGGAATTTGGCCTCAGGGGTTCTCGATTGATCCAGGTCACTCTGATTGCCCGGCACACCGATGCCAGTCGTCGCCAGTCACTCTTTTGTAGCGATCAATCAGCATTTGCTCGGTTTGCTTGAACCGGTCGATGTTGTCCGTCAGTTCCTGTTCGTTGTGTTTGAGATAGGCGTGATGACCCACTTTCCACAAAGTTTTGGCTTTTTTCCAGCGAACTTGCGCTTCTTTCGCAGCAGCAATTAATTCGCTGAACTCTTCGTTTGAGAAGTCAAATTTCATCCTTTGCATGGCATTGATCAGCGTTCGCTGTAAGGCCCGAAGTGCGTCGCGCAGGCAGCGCCACAGCGTGCTCCCAGCGCGACCGCCTGTTGGGTGCTCCAACCTGCGCTCAGTCCAGCGGTGACGCCTGCGGCAAAGCTGTCGCCACATCCATAGGACTCCACCATCGGACCTGGCAGTTGCACAGCATCAAAACGGCCGCCTGGAATCAGCACGCCTCCGGCCTCACCCTCCGTGGCGATTCGAACGCTGGGTGCCGGATTGAGATAGTTCTCGGGAACCTGTTCGCCGGGGTCCAGGGCGCTGCCGATCAGGGCGTCCAGAGGCACTGAAGCCTGCTGCAACACCGAGAGTCCGAGTCGTGGTGTTGCACTCAGAATCCTGGCCTGGCGAGCCTGGCGCAGGCCATCGCAGTCGGTGGCCGAGACGAACACGCCGTCGCAGTCTGCAAGTCGTTCCCAGTTGAGGTCGTCTTCAGCTGTGGGCATCAAGCGCTCGCCAATCACCGTGATTGCACGGTCACCGCTGGGATCCATCAGGCTGATTCCGCGTCGACTGGGTTGGTCGCGCCAGGCCACCACTGGTTCAACTCCCAACTCTCTGAGGCGTTGTTCGCTGCGTTGGCCAATCGCATCACGACCGAGTGCTGTGAAAAACAGGACTCTTTGGCCGGTGAGGCGTGCCAGCTGGACTGCGATTACAGCTCCGGCACCGGCAGGTTCTTCGAGGTCCCGAGAAGCTCGGCCGATCCTGCCTGGTCTTGGCAGTGCATCGACCTCCAAAAAGGTGACCCACTCCTGATGCCCTACCACCGCCAGATTCAGAGATTTCAGCTCGCTGTCCAAAGGCGTGGGCATTGCGTCAGGGGATTGGCAAAACGGATTTGGCGGCATCGCGCAGCTGCACGTTGATCTTGCCTCCAACAGAATCCACTCTCACCCCTCCGGTCACATTCAGCAGTTCGCCATCGGGAGTGCCAACCAGCACTGGACCTCCGTCGCTGCCGTTTACGGTCACCGGCTCTGTGACTTCTCCCACCGTGACAGGACCTTCAACCGAGACACCGCCCTCAACCTTGACTGCTTCGGTCACGGCCACACCCTTGGGAACTCCCACGTCTCCAGCGACAGGGAGCGCCTTGACAGCTTCGATCGACAGAGGCCCTTCGCCTTTCACTCTGACTGGTGCAGTGAGTTGGTCAACGGTGATGCCCCCGACGAGTCGAACAGGTAATGGCTGATTGAGTGGCAAGCCAATCGGGATCGGTTGGCGAAGAATTTGTATGGCAGCCACTGCAACGGCCCATGCAGCGATCACCACAGCCAGCGGCCAGCGGCTGGCCATCATCAGAACGAACCAACGGGGATCTGAGGTTGGAGGGGTCGTCGGGCCCTGCTCTGCCATGGCTTGAATGAACTGGATGCACCGGTTGTACCGGCTTCCTGCTCCTCGGCCATGGGTGAGGTCGGGACCGGTCGCTCAGGTTTAGAGCTCGTATTCCTCTTCAAACCTCTCCAACAGGCCTTTGTACAGAGCCAAGGTCCCCTCGCTTTCTTCGGTCACCCCCTCGGTGACGTAAAGCGCGGCCAGATGGCTGCATGCGGCGTGGACCTGAGCAAAGGCTTCTGCGAACTCGTTCTGAATGTCTTCCTCGCGGATGTCTCTGATCATTGCTGAGACAAATTCCACTTTCTTTTCGGCTGCCTTGATCTCAGCCTCCATCTCCTTGCTTAGTTTGCGTCGCTTTCGAGCCATGCCTCTGGTTCGACTGACTTCAACCTAGGAGTGAGACCTGCAGGCGTACTGAGACCTGCAGGTCATCAGGCGAGTCAGAAGCAGAAGGGAAGATATTTGGCGCTGCAGGCGACGTATCCATCAACCAGGGGGCCGAGTCCGATCTGGTGGACGATTCCCTGACCTGTTATGGCTTCAGTCAAGATGCCAATCACAATGCCCAACATGGCCGCACGACCGTTGAAGCGTTCCACCTGCTCGAGCTGTTGTTCGTGGATGGCGCGGGCCGCGGAATCCTGGAACCACTTGTCGCCTGCTTGCTGTTGATTCATGAAACCGTCGCGAATGTTGAGCAATGTAACAGCACATTGACTTTTGGCCTTAATCACTATTTCTAATGTCTCTGATTGCTGCCCAATGGCAGATCGGACCCTGTCCCTGACCGATGGCTAGAGCCTGCTTCAGGCCTCGCTTGACATACGCACGCGCCGCTGCAATCGCCACGTCGAGATCCTGCCCGAGAGCCAGTCCTGCGGTGATGGCTGCGGAGAGCGTGCAGCCCGTGCCGTTTGTATTGGGAGTGTCCACCCAAGGCCCCTCAAGCCAGTGGGGTTGGCCGTTGAACAGCAAATCCCGGCCACCGAGTGATGGCTCGCTGCCATTTTTGATCAGAACTGCCGCAGGGCCCTGGGCGTGGATCATGGCTGCTGCTGCTTCGATGTCACTGTCGTCGCTCAGTTCATGGCCGCTGAGCAATCCCGCTTCGTGGCGATTAGGCGTCAGCAGGGTTGCCAGCGGCAGCAGGTCATCACGAAGCGCAGCAATCGCGTCATCTTCGAGAAGGACAGCCCCTGTGCGGCTCACCATCACCGGGTCGATCACCTTGGGAATGGTCCAGTGCCGGAGCAGTTCCGCGGTGGTCTTAATCAGCTCGGTGTTGAGCAGCATGCCTGTTTTCAGTGCATTGACAGCCAGGTCGCTCTGCACTGCCTGGAGCTGCGCTTTCAGGCCTTCGGGCGGTATCGGATCCACTCGGGTCACCCCGCAGGTGTTTTGTGCGGTAACGCAGGTCAGGGCACTGCAGCCGTGAACTCTGAACGCCATGAACGCGCGCAGATCGGCCTGGATGCCTGCACCACCCCCTGAATCGCTTCCTGCGATGGTGAGGGCGATCGGTGGAGTGATGTGTTGGGCCTGCATCAGGGTTTACGCCAGATCACCGGCTTGCGCCGTTTCGGGTAGAGCTCTCGGCATAGCTTGCAGACCGTGCCATCACAGCCGCGTGCGGTGCAGTGCTCGCGGCCGTAGAAAATGATCTGCAGATGCAGTCGATTCCAGTGCTCCTCAGGGAAGAGACCCTTGAGATCAGCTTCTGTTTTCACAACGCTGTCGCCTTTGCTAAGCCCCCAGCGCTGGGCCAGACGATGAATGTGTGTGTCCACGGGGAAGGCGGGGACACCGAAAGCTTGCGCCATCACCACGCTTGCTGTCTTGTGGCCGACACCCGGTAGCGCTTCAAGCTCTTCAAAACTCTGTGGAACGTTTCCGTCGTGCACATTCACGAGGATGTGGGCGAGTTTGTGCACATTGCGCGCTTTTGTTTTTGCCAGTCCCAGCTGACGGATGTGGCTGTGGATCTCTGCTTCGTCTAGTGCTGCCATGGCAGCGGACGTTGGTCCAGCGGAGAACAGTGCTGGAGTCACTTCATTCACTTTTTTGTCGGTGCACTGAGCACTGAGTAGAACGGCGATCAGCAGCGTGAAGGCATCGCTGTGATCTAGGGGGATCGGCGTTTCGGGGTACTGCTCGTTCAGCCGGTCGAGGATCACTCTGGCCCTTGCGCCCTTGTTCATCACGCCTTGAGATCGAAAGCCATGATTGCAGTGCCGTTGGCGGGGTGAGAGATTGGCTGATGTGCGAACTGAGGGTCCATGAGCTCTGAACAGCGCCGGCTCAGCTCTGATTCCGCTGATGCCTATGCACGGGCTGTTCGCAGGGAAGAGCAGCAACAGGAGAGTGAGCAGAAGCGTCGTCAAGACGACAGAACTCAGGACAGTTCTGAGATCAGTGAAGTTGATGAAGCCAGCGATCTTTTCCGCCAGCACAGCCATCAGCAATCGATGGAAGGTGGATGAGATCGGGTCTGTTTGGATGTCTGTTGATGGAAAAGAGTTTGACTGCGATCAATTGCAGTTGGCTGATTGTTTGTGAACCCTGCTTTTATGAATTGTTGCTTGAAGTTGGTTGAATTAGATTGGGATTGGCTTTAAGCAAGCTAATCGCAAAGTCTTTGTCCTGTTTGAGTCATGAATGGATCTATCTTGCTTCCGGACCACCGGTTGGTATTGATCAAAATGATTCATTGATTTCTCAGCCTGTTCTCAGGATTGCTTTTTGTTTAGACGTTATTTAGCTAGTAGCTTTCATTGATGCTTTCATGTCATCTTCTAGCGATTTTGAGGTGCAGCATGCGCTGAGTGACTCGTTCGTTCTCTCGTTTTTGTCCACGGGTCTTTCTTCTGTCGCTGTTTGTTTTGTCTTGATGATTTGGTTTGACTTGGTTCCGTAGTGGGACGACCGCTCTTCTGGCTTGATCGCCTGCACAGACTGCTGTAACCCCTTTCGTGTCACGGGCAATTTGTCTTTTTAGTCTTAGTCTCAGCGCACTACCCAGTGATCAGCATGTCGAATCGACGGATCGTCTTATTGCTTGGAACTGTTGTCGGTTTGATTGCGATCATTGCCTGGGTCGCTGAAATCGATCTTGTCTTTCAAGAGTCAGCTGAAGAGCAAGAGCCTAATCAAAAGTCACTTGTGATCGACGGGCCTTCGGCGGAACAGAAGACCGTTGCGAAATAACAGTCGTTTGCGGCTTTGTGACTTAGGTGGCGCGTGGTTCTTAGCCCGGATGTTTTCGGTTGGAGGGGCATCCCAAGGCGCTTGCAGTCTTGTTGCTCCCGGCAATGACTGTTTCTACGTTGTGGCTGGTAACTCAGTGATTGCTCTTACGTTGTCCTGATTCTCTGTGGGAGTTTCTGTTTGGCCATTTAGATAAGCTCCCAGAACTGCGATCACAAACAGGAGGCCAAGCAGAAGTAAGTACTTCATTGTGCAGTGCCAGGTTCGTTCTTTTTAGCATACACATCACGAATGTGATGCGACAACAGTCTTGTTTCGGCTCGGCCTCAACTGCTTTTGTTCATTGATTGTTTTAGCATTCTTGCCGGATCATTGATTCTGATTGCCTGTTACAGGCTTTGATTGATAGATCGCTTTTGCTTGTTTGGCGGCTTGTGTTTTTTGACACGCTGATCCAGCTTGATTAGTCTTGCCCTAGTTGCCTTGCATGTGTGTTACAGACAATTATTTTGGCGTTTCTTGGCCTGGCATGGGCTTTCTATGTAAGAAGAACAAAGGCAACAATTAAAAATCTAAGGTTGCAGGTTCGAGACCATCAGCTCCAGGAGCATGCGGCAATCAATTGGTGCTGCTGTGCGATTCAGCGTGCAGATAATAAGGACGAGCTGCTGAAGGCTTTTCACCAGTTCGTTGGCACCGGTCGTGAGATTATTGACTTTCCCGATCGTCTCGCTGAGTTTATGAGGGTCAATGGGCTGACAGAGGTTCAGCACATGAGGAACATCATTGTGCTTGATAAGGTGCTGAAATCCTTTGATGAGCGTTGATTAAAGAGGATTGAGTGTCGTCTTGTGCCGGCTGCTGAGTAAATCAGTGCTTCAAACAGTGAACAGTGAACAGTGAACAGTGAACAGTGAGCAGTGAACAGTGAGCAGTGAGCAGTGGCTTCGGACTCTTGTCTCTTATGGCTGGGCTGGGCTGATCTGAATGGAGAAAATATCGGTTTTGCATTCTGTCTTGACTTTTGATGATTCGCCTGCCGGGATCAGTACAACGCCTCCATTCTTTCCATAGTCAGGCCCGCGATATTGATTTATTTCTGAATAACCAGCTTTGCCTGCATTGCAATTCACCCTCACTGCTACCGGGTTTTCGCTTCTGACCTCGAAGGCTTGCCCCAGGCTTTTGTCGAGATTCGCTGAGTTGCCTGTCTCAGTGCTCAGTGTCGTTTGAATGCTTGCAGGGCTGCAGACACTGGTGACATCTGTTGGCTTGCTGTACTCCTCCGCATAACTGAACGGCAACTCTTGAGGGAACACAGTCACAGATACCTGAAGTGGATGGTCCTTTCCTTCCAATTTCTCGTATTGCATCGGGTAGGTCTCTTCAACATCGTCGTAAACGGCCATTTGCAGCAGAGTTGGGCTGCACCATGTCACGACTGTCTGAAGTTTTGACCTGTCAATCCCGATTGTTCCTTGTTGGTAAGGTCCATTGCTCAGAAATGTTTTTTCTTCAAAGCGATCCGATGCGGTACATCCTGCCAACAGGGTTGAGATCGAAAGAACGATGGCAACAAAGCTCTTCATGTGCTGATGGATGATTTGAATATTGGATGTACTTTTTCTGGATTGTCAGCTTCCGTTCTTCCAAGGCTTTGCCCGATGAAGACCATTCAAGATCCAGGCTTGATCGCTTCCTTGACTGATTCGACGCCTTTCTGGATCGCTTCTGCTGGCACTCTGAGCTTCTGTTGCTGAGTATTGGACCAGATGTTGACGGCGTAGACGATGGCGCCACCCACAATCAATGCGGCAAGAACAAGGCCAATCCCGTTGCCCCCCTGTTGAATCACGACAGGCCTTTGCTGTTCCTGATCACTCATGGATGCTCTTCTCACTGTTCATCACTGACATGGTTGTAGCCATTGATTGTTGTCTTGTCCGTCTGAACCAGTGGGTTGGTTGGTTGGCATCGATGTCGCTATGACAATCGACAACGTCAACAGTTCGTAGTGTTCGGGCCATGCTCACCACCAGCACCCGTCTGAAGCTGCAGTCAATCCTCAGGAGAATGGCTGAAGGTTCAAGCGTCAGCCTCTCGGATCGTGTTGATCTCCAGAGATTTGCCGAAAGTGATCGCACCATCTACTCATGGCTGCGTCGGGCCAGGCGGCGACAGCTTGCAGGGCGTCGTCTTGAAGGTCTTGACAGCTTTCTCGATGAGCTGGATCTCGGCAGTTCTGAACCCGACCAGCACTACAGCCCCGAGGCTGATGACCTCGGTGATTGGTTCGTGGGTGCTGATCCCTGGCTGAGACGCGATTGAGGTTCGCTTAGCGTTGGCTCAGCACAGGTTCTCTCGTCTTGAACAACACATCCCGGGGAGTGGTCTACGTTTCGGTCTGGGTTGTGATCTGGGGCACTGCTTCCTCAATGGTGGACTGGTTGCTCCTCCACGCTGATCTTTATCAAGAGGGGAGTTTCGGTCAGATCGCCACCTTTATTGGTTACGGAGCTGCTGCCTCCGTTCTCGCGGTGCGCCTTTCTAGTCGTTTCCTCTTCAAAACCCAGGATGCACAAGAGGGTGCTGATCGCGATCAGTCTGAGAGCTGAGCAGGCGCTCGATGGACCGCAAGTGCGGTCAGCAACCCGGCCAAAAAACCTGACGCATGTCCGATCCAGCTCACGCCACTGGGAGATGCCCAGGGAAGTAGGCCAGGTAAGGCGCTTCCGTAGAGCAGCAGAACGATGGTGCTCAGCAGGATCGATAGAGGACGTCGTTCCAGAAAACCGATCAGCACCAGATAGCCCAGCAACCCGTAGACCACTCCGGATAAGCCGTGCGAACCAACCGGCCAAAACAGCCAGACCGGAATCTCCAGAACGATCACAGCCATCCAGATGCTCAGATAAGCCCTTCGGCTTCTGGCCAGTACGAGGTAGCTCAGCGGTAGGAACACCAGGCTGTTTGTGAGCAGATGGCCGAAGCCTTGGTGGCTGAATGGTGCTGTCAACAACGTCCACCAGGGTGTTCCAGGACCCATCGCCAGGTTCCAGCGACCGCCGAGGAACAGTTGATCCACTAGTTCCTGAAGCCAGGCCAAGCCCAGCAGAATCAGAGGCAGAGCGATCAATGCTTCAAGGCGTTCTCTGTGATCACTGAAGCAGTTTTTGGCCGATCTCGGTTCGCCGTGTCGGTGACAGCCGATGTTCATGTGTCGGTATTCAGCTCCGACCCGCTATGAACTGACCAGTCACCGAGCGGATCACACCATGACCACCAAGTGTGAGGTGATCGTGATCGGCAGCGGTATTGGTGGTCTCTGTTGCGCCGCGCTCTGTGCCAGAGCTGGCCATGAGGTTTTGGTTCTCGAGGCTCATGGCCACCCGGGCGGCGCTGCCCATGGATTTGAGCGGCAGGGTTATCAGTTCGAATCAGGACCATCTCTCTGGAGTGGACTTGGCCGATGGCCAAGCAGCAACCCGCTGGCTCAAATTCTCAAGGCCTTGGATGAACCTCTCGAGGTCATTCCCTATCGGGACTGGGATGTGTTGTTCCCTGAGGGACATCTGCGCATCGGGGTGGGCGCTGACGGCTTTGAACAGGTTGTTGCTGATCTGCGTGGAACGGCAGTGGTCGAGGAATGGCGTCGTTTCGCTGAGGTGTTGCAGCCCATCGCAGCAGCGGCTGACGCACTGCCATTACTGGCTCTGCCGCCGGGTGGGCTCGACGGTCTTGGACCTCTCCTGCGTCGCAGCGGTCGTTTGCTCCCCCACCTACCGGCTCTGCGCCATCTCAGCGGTGCCTTCGGTCCGCTTGTGGATCGCCACCTTCAAGATCCCTTCCTTCGCCATTGGGTTGATCTGCTTTGCTTTTTGATCAGTGGAATGCCTATGGCCGATACCAATGCGGCAGCGATGGCAACACTGTTCGGTGAATGGTTTGAACCTGAAGCCTGCCTCGATTTTCCCAAGGGCGGGAGTGCCTCCGTTGTGCAAGCCCTGGTCCGTGGACTTGAGAAACATGGCGGCAGCTTGCGCCTTGGAGCCCGTGTGAAGCAGGTCTTGTTGGATGGTGATCGGGCTGTTGGCGTCGAGCTGGTCAACGGTGAACAGATTGCTGCGGATCATGTGGTCAGTAACGCTGATGCCTGGAGTACGGCGCAGCTGTTGCCTGAAGCCACATCACCCGCCTGGCGACGTCAACGCCTGGAAACTCCCTCCTGCGACTCCTTTCTCCATCTGCACCTGGGCTTTGATGCCACTGGCCTCGAGGACCTGCCGATTCATACGGTGTGGGTTGGAGACTGGGAACGGGGGATCGATGCCGAACGCAATGCCGTTGTTGTCTCGATTCCGTCGGTGCTTGATGCCTCGATGGCGCCTGCTGGTCAGCATGTTCTGCATGCATATACACCGGCTAATGAACCCTGGTCTCATTGGAGTGGTTTGGAACGTTCAACGGCTGCCTATGACAAGCAGCGTGAGCAGCGCTGTTCGGTGTTCTGGCAGGTTCTTGAGCAGCGCATCCCCGATTTGCGCAGTCGCTGTCGGATTGTGATGGAGGGAACGCCTCTCACCCATCGTCATTTCTTGTCGGTGCATCAGGGCAGTTATGGACCAGCGCTGTCGGCAGCCAAAGGATTGTTCCCAGGTGTACAGACGCCCCTGCAAGGTTTTCTTCAATGTGGAGCCAGCACCTTCCCCGGTATTGGCATTCCGCCTGTGGCCGCAAGTGGCGCGATGGCGGCCCATGCCATCACTGGACCGCGGGCTCAGAAGCAATTGCTAGAGAGCCTGTCTCTATGACCACCACGACTGGAACCAACTGCATATTGGCGAGCGACTAGGGACGCGCTTCGTCGCCGGTTTCTTTAGGTTCCGAAACCTTGGACAGCAGAGATTTCCCGTGGTCGTGCAGGTCTTGAACGACAACGAGCGCTTCAAGCTCGATGACAGCGATGATGCTCTTTTTTATGGCGATCCCCGTTTTGTTCAGCATCTCGACGCAGCATTTCGTCTGCGCTTGACGCAGCTCTATCGCGAGCGCATCCCCAGCTGTGCAGTTGTGCTTGATCTGATGAGCAGCTGGGTGAGTCACCTGCCGGAAGATCAGCGCTTCGAGCAGGTGATCGGTCATGGACTGAATGCTCAGGAGTTAAAGGCCAATCCGCGCCTCGATCGTCAGTGGGTGCAGAACCTCAACCAAGATCAGACCCTTCCCCTCGACGACGCCAGTGTTGACTGCACATTGATCGTTGCCGGCTGGCAGTATCTGCAGCAGCCGGAGGCCGTGGCCGCTGAGTTGCTGCGCATCACCCGACCAAGGGGGCAGGTCATCTGTGCTTTTAGCAATCGCATGTTCTTCACGAAAGCCCCTCAGATCTGGACGGACGGTGGTGATGGAGATCACCTTCGCTACGTGGCGGAGGTGATGATGGCTCAGGGATGGCCCAAGCCTGAATTAGTTGCTGAGCAGACGCAGCAATCCGGTCCGCTGGGTTGGGTCGGTGCGAAGGGAGATCCTTTTTTTGCCGTGATCTCCACCAAACCCTTGGCTTCAGATTCCCTCTGAGTCGTCTGGAGGGATCGGCTGCCAGCCGCTCTGCCATTGCGCCTTGTCTTGAAGCTGCTTCCAGCTCTCTCTGAGTCGCACCTGAGGCTCCAGCAGTGAAGCCAGTTCCACCCAGCGTTCAGCACCATGTCCGCCTTGAAGAACCACGCGGAAATGACGTCGTCCTGCTCGAGGGGTGAGGCTGGTCCAGGCTTTAGCAGGCTTCCAGGGCACAGAACTTAAGCACCATGATGGAGATCATGATCATGCCTTGCGTTCTGCTGTCTGAGCGTTGTCAGGGTTCGGTTCCCCTTGACGACTCAGCAGTTGACGATCGCTTCCTGCAAGTTCACCACGGGCTGTTGCTTTGAACTGGTGACCTCAAGGATTTTGCCGATCGAATCGGAGGTGTTCAAGGCTTCGATGCAGCAGCGTGCAACCAGACGGCGAGGGATTGAATCACTTTCCTGCTTGTCAGCTCCAGTCCAGAGCACCCCTTCCTCGTCCAGATCGTCTTCGCGCTCGTTGAGTCCACCAGGTCTGATCACTGTCCAGTCGAGTCCACTGTTTTCCAGATTGCGCTCACCAACACGCTTCCAAACCAGGATTAAGCCAAACAGGTTGAGAGGGTGTTTCCAGCGCCCTGCGCATAACGAACTGACCAGCACCACGCGTTTCACACCAACGCGCTTGCAGCTTTCGATCTGGCGCTCGACGCCCCAGGCATCCACTTTCATGGGCCCCGTCAGGTCAACGGATGGACGTGCACCTGTCGCGATCACCAGCGCGTCCACGCCGCGCAGAGAGTCGTCCAAGGCGTTGGCATCCATCAGGCTGAGTCGGTGCTGCTCACAGCCCTCCAGTGATGATGGAATCTGAGATTCAGGACGCAAAAGCAGCCTGGCCTGATCGCCTGAAGCCAGAACTTCTTCGGCAATACGGAAGCCTGTTTTGCCCGAGGCGCCGCTTACGGCAATCGTGCGCGTCATAGTCGATCGAGGCGGGCACGAAACCTAGCCATAAAGCCCAGCCATAGGCCTCGCTCCTGATACGGCAGCGGTGTTGGCGAAAGATCGATCAGCACAATCACTTAGTTACACAGCTTTACAAACGGGCTAGTATTGTTTACAGAACTTCACAAGCCAAGTGATGACTGATTACTCTGCTGCCATCTACGGGCTCATTGCTTTCACCGCTGTGATCACTGCAGGTGTGGTCTACGTGCTGGCTCAGTCGACCGACCTGCCTTCCGTTAAAGCAAAGGGTTGATTGATGTCGATTGATTCGCGTTGCAAGGAACAGCAGTCCGTTGCTGATCAGATGTTTATGGATTTCAAGTACACCAGGCCGGGTTCTAAGGAGCAGGTTCGTGCTTTGTCCACACTCAGTTTCCTTGTCGGCATGTGGTCTGATTTTCTAGTGAACGAAGAGAAAAGGATGTCCTCGGCTCTTTCTCTTGAAGCGAGTTCGTAGTTGTCGATCTCGGTTGCCTGTACAGGCCTTGATTCAAGATGTTGAACTAGATCTTTCACGTTCAATGATTTGAGTATCGATTCCTAATGCGTTGGGGTTCTGTCTGCGCGATAAGGAGTGTGCACGGAGTTCTGCTCCGGGAAGCGATTAGGGGGACTTAAGACGGGCCACTACCCGTCTTTTTTGTTGGCTCCTTCAGAATTGAGGCTTCTCAAACGGTTTCCATGCCTGGCAAGGATGTTGATCTTGTTGTGATCGGTGCTGGGCTATCCGGTTGCGCGTTGGTTGCAGCTCTGAGGCGCAGGGGCTGGTGCGGGACCATCCAAATTCTGGAAGCTGGTCGAGGACCTGGTGGACGCTGTGCGACAAGGCGGCGGCGCGATGATCTTCTCTGGCGTTTGGATCACGGATCCCCAACCCTGAGTTTTCAGGCTGAACCGTCTGGGCAGCTACGGGAGTTGATCACATCGCTTGAGAATCGCGGCGTTGTTCGCGTTGACCACGATCCTGTTGTGGGTCTGGACCACCACGGAGATGTTGTTGAAGCGCCTGATCACCCTTTGCTGCGGGGCCCTCGCTGGCGTGGCATCCCCACAATGGCAACCGTGGTGGAGGCGTTGCTTGCTGACGGTGGAAAGGATGTTGATGCCTGTTTTGGAGAGCGGGTCCAGACGCTTTCCAGAGTTGAGGAGAGCTGGGTCTTTCCGGGTGGGCTTCGTGCTGAGAGGCTTGTGCTTAGCGGGACGCTCCTCGCCCATCCCCGTTCGCTCGCAATGCTTGGTTGGCAAGACGTGCCGTTGCGTCAGGCCGTTCCTCATGGGCATGATCCTGTTCTCGACGAAGCACTCGCCTGGATTGCCGGTCTGAACGCGACCATCCGCTGGAATCTGATGCTGGAGTTTCCGGCGGTTGATCTTGATCCATTCCCTCGACAGATTTGGCTGACGCCTCAGGCTCAGCAGCAATTCGGAGTGGAACGTCTTGTGCTTCAGCGACAGCAGCAGGGTCGCCTCGGCCTGGTACTGCACGGTCTCGATGATGGCGCGTTGATCACACCCAAAACACAGCCACATTTGCTGACCGTTCAGCAACAGCGATTGCTGAGCGTGTTGCCAGAGCTGCTCCGGCCCTGGCCATCACTGCAGAGACTGGCGTCCAGCGCTCATTCGCTTGGAGTGATGCGCTGGGGAGCGGCTCAACCTTTGGACCAAGGGATGTCAAAAGCACTGCAGTGGTGCAATCAAGCCCGAGTGGGTTTCTGTGGCGACTGGATCGCGGGATCTGGCTTTGGCATGGCGGAAGGGGCTCTGCAGAGCAGCATTGATCTGGCTGAGTTGATCGCTCCCTGAACCGCGACTTCCATTGTTGAAGACGGTACCGATCGTCGGTTCATGCAAAACAATCACAGGATTGTGATATCTGCTGGCAGGAATTGGCAGAGCGCGTCACAACAGAGAAAAGGTCGTTTCCCATGAGCAGTCGATTTCACCCTGTCCGGGTCCATGCCAGTGTTCACGATGACGAACCGTGCCAGTGCCAAGACTGTGTGGCGCTGCGTCGTCGTTTGACCCAAATGGTCACTCAAACCCAACCATTGGCTGGGGCGGATCGCCCTGTTTATGCCTGCCGGTGAGGGAAAATGTCTCCCGGGTTGGTCTTTGAAGGTCGATCCTCGACTCTGAACAAGCATTGGAATTGATCAGCCGTATTCGGGACACCATCCAGCCTGGTCCTGCCAGGTGGGGCACCAGTGTCTGCAGCGCTTCGTGAGATGGTCTCCCTGCTGGAGCAACTGCTGTCTGAGCGTGCAAGCCACCATCGTGCGGCAGTGAGCATCTACTCCGTAGCTGAAGTGCTGGCAGGTCAGGCAGATCCTGGCTCCCTTCCAGTTCTGTAGCTCCCTTTCGTTGATGTAGTCCCACTCGTCCATAACCTGCTGGCTAATAGTGCATTTGTACTACAGCATGAGCTGGCCGTGGGTCAAGGGATTTGAGTAAGGCGTTTGATTGGCGCCGCAAGCGACCACCGGATGATCAGGAGTTGGGCAGAATCGAGCTCATGGATTCCAGGCAATGCGAAGGTTGATCGCGGCTCTGCTTTCTCTGGCAGCTTTTGTCTTTGTTTTGGCAAGTGGAGTGAAGGCCGATTGCACGATTCATGTGGGTTCAAGAACTCCACCCTCCGAGGCCCATTGCCATCGGGTTGGAACTCGGAGTACGGATGAAGGCAGGGTTCTCAACGTGTATGCCTGCCGCCAATGACAACGAAGCAGGGTGCTAGCTCTTCCCCTGAGCTTGCTAGTCCTCGCCGCAATGCGCTCTTGTGCTGGGAGAACGCCTCGGCAGTTCAGGTGTTTGCCAAGATCAATTTGGTTCGTTTTTAGCTGTAAGTTCTGACTGTTTATTCGCCAAATCCTTTTTTTGATGATTGCTTTAGAGGTTTCTTTGTTTTGGGTTGAGTTGTTGTATCTACAGGAGAATCTTTGAAAAATATCCCATCCAACCAGACGGTAATGATATAAACAACGATTAAGACCGGAATTAGGACAACCCACCGATTCTCAAACTCGTAGGGAAGTTGCTGAATCCCAAAGATCGCCAGGTATCCGGTGATCAGAGTGAAAATAAATCTGCGAATGCTGGAGGGATTCAAGTCAGGGTGGTGGCACGTTTGAGCAGCTCATTTCGGAACTACTCAGATGTTTGATCTCAGTCAACACCTGTGCGACTCAGCAGTCATCCAGCTGTGAAGACTGTCATCAATTGAAGCATTTGAGACGCTAGTGGTGATGCTGGTTTAGGAAAGGGCTGGTTCAGGTTGTACAACAGTTGATACGACAAGGTGTAAGTGGTGGACCTTGTATTGCAACGCTGCTGTTGGGTGCGTGGCTTGATTATTTATTTGTAAATAGTGTGTTGCTTCTAAGGTAACCAGAAGGCGCTAAAATGAAAGCGAGTCTATGTACCATTACCCAAGCCAACAATCCACTCTGGTTTCGGTTAAAATACAATTATGGAGAGGAAATCGGTTACTTCTATTAGATCCTCATCCATATAACTGTTCGCGAGAATGCAGCTCTTTAATTAAGATCGCGATGGTCAATGTCAGCAATATGTTGCTTGCATAAACTGCTAGGCGATATTGCATTAGAAATTAAAAATAGACAAATACTTATGGCTATTAATTAATATGAAGCTGAATTCAAAAAGGCTGTCAATTGCAAAAACTATTGCCATCATAATTATAGAGTTAATAAACAAATGGCTTTCACGTCGGATTGGGCTGTATTTTTAGATGATTTCAATGGAAAGCATGATCCATCCCCTTGGAAAGATCATTCGTATTGGGAAAAAACACCTCCAAGCACGGCCATCATTGCCAATGAACGTGTATCTGGCCAAAAAGATGTAAATAACAAAAATCGACTTTTCGGTTTTAGTGCCGCCTTTCATCTTCCAAATGATGCGATCGCGAATTGGGATAGATTGTCTAAAAATCAAGTATTAATCAACAAACAAAAATCAGACATAGAGAAAGCTAAACAGATTCTTGCAACCGTTTATTTATATGCAGAAAACGATCCAGATCAGCTGCCGACAAATAATAGAGGTCCCGCATCTTTGCCACCTGCAAAATTTAATCCAAAATATCCTACAAAAAGATCTGGTTGGCAATGGTGGTATGCCCAGAATTTTCAAGTAGAGAAAGACATTCGTATTGGAACAGACAACAAAACAGATCTCGCTAATAACCGCACTGATGCAAATGCTGCTTATGCACAGGTAACTGCAATTCTCTGGGCTTTTAACAAAGTATATGTTGATCCATCCAATCGGGGAGCGGATTTCGTTCCTGTCGATGTTGTTCCTGTCTTTGATAGCTATTTCGTCAAGAGTCTAGGAAATTTTACGATTCAAGGTATTAAAGATAACCTTAAACAGCTAGGCCTTGAAGATGTCATTACACCAATAGCCGAGTCAGCTCCAAAAGCAACAACTCCAAAATATGTCGACAATTGGAACTTCATATCGACCCTCTATAACAGTCAATTAATTGATGGTTTTATCGGCGATAGCTTCAAGCCTGGGGAAGAAGGCAGCATGCCATCAACAGCATTGCCAATTTACCAAAGCAATATTCCTTACGCGATGGACTCCGATTTCAACTTTTTTTCAGATTATACTAACAATTTTAAAGACAGATTTGTATCTCATTTTTATGATGGAAATGGCTCATTGCCGGTTAGGTCTTCGGTTTGGTTTGGAACAGAAAAAATTGATAGTCAAATGGTTACTGGGATTCTTCCATGGGATGCTGCAACAAAAGTGGGTTTTCTTCCCGATAAGTATTATACAATTAAGCAGAAACCGCTTGGCAATAACAACACTTTAGGCACCGAGAAAGCCGATCAAGTCACTGGTACAGCCCTGGCGGACAATTTGCATGGTCTCGGAGGAAATGATACTTTAATTGCAGGAGCTGGTAATGATGAGCTCAACGGGAATGAAGGGAACGATATACTTTTTGGTGGAAAAGGCAATGATAGGCTTTTCGGTGGGGCGGGCGATGATGATCACTATGGCGGCAAAGGTGCAGACATCTTCTACCTCAGTGCTGGAGGCGATACCATTCACGATTTTTCGATAGAAGAGGGAGACAAAGTCTTTCATCGTTATCCAAACTCGTTATCGGTAAATCAATTGCCTAATCCCTATAACGATGTGATGTCCGTCTATCAGTCTCCCAATGGCAATCTGCGCTTAGAGTCTCAAGATGGTATTTATACAACTCTGTTCAATGTAGATAAAGCGTCTTTTCTCGATAGTAATCCATTTGTTTAATAATAAGATCAGAAATGACTATTAATACTGCTTCTTAATCCATTCAGCAGGGCGTTCCTTGCCAAGATCTACTGCTTTTCTCCAATCATCACAGGCACACTCAAGATCATTTACTAATTCTCTAGTAATGCCACGATTGCCTTGGAGTGGTAGATAGTAGTTGGAGCCCACAGCCATTTCCCCGCATCACTGGGTTGGGTTTCTCGGATCCGCACCACACGTTGGCCTAGACGGATCGACTCAGCTATCTCCCCCAGCGACGTCTTCTAGCTCCCCTTCACTGAGCTGACTGATCTTGTCAGCGGTGAATTCATGGCCGTATTCTTTAGCAATGCCCACAACATCTTCAGGTGATACCGCTGCTTTTAGTTGCTCCTGAAGGTTGGGGTTGCCTTTGACTTTTTCTAGGAAAGCTTTGAGTTGCTCTAGGGACATGGGTATCAAGTCTGTTAAGCCGTCATGGCACTGATGCATCAGTGATGCCTTATAGCTCTCACAGCAGGCCTAAGGGCAAAGATGCTCGTGACCCTGCTCCAGAAACTAAACCTCTTACTGCTCGGCAGAAGAGGCAGAAGCGTGGTCTCTATTTAACAAGAAAAGCCTCTTAACATGCTCCTAGAACAGCTACACATAGCTGTTCTAGGAGCATGTGGTGGTAGGTATTGCTTAGGAGCTCTTAGAGAGCCTTTCAGGGGCTTCAGACTATAATATTAGAATGAGTACAAAATCCCCCCGAAGCGCCTTCTAGCTCCCCTTCACTGAGCTGACTGATCTTGTCATCGGTGAATTCATGGCCGTATTCTTTAGCAATGCCCACTACATCTTCAGGTGATACCGCTGCTTTTAGTTGCTCCTGAAGAGTGGTGTTGCTTTTGACTTTTTCCAGTAAGGATTTGAGTTGTTCTTGAGTCATGGGTCTCTCCGAAAGGGACCCTTTGGTTCTACGCCTGTTGCACAGCAGGGAGTAGAGGGGCAACCGACCTCAGCGGTACGGTTTCAGGAACTTTCCAGGTGAGTTGCACAGGATCAAAGTCACAGGCTTTGATTGTGTTGCAGTGCCCTGCTGTGCATTGGTGGGCAGCGGGGCGATGGCAACAGCAGAAGCCAGCAACCCAATGGAGAGAGAGCGAAGTATGGATTAGGCGTCAATCCACGCATGATGCCGGGCTTTGCTTGGTTGCGCTTGTAGCGTCTTAGAGGCGTACCGGTTAGATCGAACTGCCGTTGAACGAGTGTTCGCAGGAGTTGCTAGTTGATTGCGGCTTGATTGCTAATTAAGCCCTAACTATTTCAGCTCTACTGCGCTCAATCGTGCCAGGCATTGGAGGCTAATTTGTGGGCTTAGTCAGGCTATTGAGGAAATAAAAAGCCCCTGCAATTGCAGAGGCTTGGAGTGAGTAATAGTAGTTGGAACCCACAGCCATTTCCCTTACATCGTTGGGTTTCTCGGATCCGCACCACAAGTTGGCCTTGACGGATCGACGCAGCTATGTCCCCCAGCGACGTCTTCAAGCTCCCCTTCACTGAGCTGACTGATCTTGTCAACGGTGAATTCATAGCCGTATTCTTTAGCAACGCCCACAACATCTTCAGGTGATACCGCTGCTTTT
>QCUI01000033.1 GCA_003210775.1 Synechococcus sp. AG-679-A04 | reverse complement strand
GAAGAAATGAAAAGCCCCTGTCAATGCAGAGGCTTTGAGTGTGTAAGTTTTGAAGCCGAGGGGAAAAAATTATGGACACCAGATTTTTACCAGCAACAACCTAACAGCAGTCGCAGTTTGAGCGCGGCCTATAAGATAAGTATTGTCCAGTTTCCACAACTCCTCCAGCCACGCCTTCTAGTTCCGCTTTACTGAGTTCAGTAAACTTATCAGCAGTGAATTCGTGGCCGTATTCTTTAGCGATACCCACAACGTCTTCGGGTGACTTTGCTGCTTTTAGCTTCTCCTGAAGACTGGAATCGCCTTTAACTTTGGCGATGAATGCCTTGAGTTGTACTTCTGACATGGGTAGCAGGTCTGTTCAGTAGTAATAGCAAAGGTCTGGTGAAGTGTCTTTGGCTGATAGTTACTGCGCTCAATCGTGCCAGGTATTGAAGGCTTATTTGAGTGTTCTATAACTGTGAGTACAGCAAGATAACCTCCAGAGACCACTTAATCTCAGGAAGTAAAAGACTTATTGAAAGAGCAAAATCTTTTATCCTCCGCATAGCTCGACTACCAAAACAAAACTTGCACCAGATATGCCATCTAATTCTACTTCGCTGAGTTCACTGATTTTATCAGTAGTGAATTCGTGACCGTGCTCTTTGGCAATAGAGACCACTTCGTCATGTGACTTAGCTGCTTTTAGTTTCTCCTGAAGATGGGAATCACCTTTGACCTTGGCGAGGAATGCCTTGAGTTGTTCTAAGGACATTGTTATTTTGCGAGTCTACTCAATGTAGCCATGAAGAGAATACATGCCAATCATTCGATTGAGGGATATTTCGCCGTGGTTGGCTGGCCCTCAATGCTGCATCTGAAGGATTGAAACTGAACCAGGTGGTAACTAGCTTAAGTGAACACAAAGATAGACCGATGACGGACAAAACATCCAAGAAGACCACCGATGCAAATCAAAAAAACCTCAGTGACGATGAGCTGAAAGCCATTCAAGGAGGCATGACCTGGAAACAGTTTGTTGGAAATCAGGACAATCTTGGACTGGAGGAAGAGGCCACCGCTCATAACCATGGAGTTTGGGAAGGGCCTTAGTCCCTCTACTAAACCAAGCACTGTGGATCTGGCTGTCGCTCATGGAACCGAAGCCAGCCAAGCCTGACAGGCGTAACAACTGACGGGGGAAGCTCATTGCCGCGATTGGTGGATGGGCCAGGTGATCCACTGCGGCGGCGGTGCCCGTGATCCGAGCATCCACAACCTGTTCCAGATCGCTGATGTGGATTCAGGCGTGATCCGCTGGGTCAACGCTGATCTGGTGACGCACATCCTTCCGAGGGAACCAGGGCAATAAAAAACCCCGCACTTGGCGGGGATAGTGAGTGGTGGTTGGGCTCAAGCCAAGACTTGGTATTGCACTCGCTGTGCTTGATAGGGATCCATTCCTTGATTTGCTCCACCAGCGATCAAATCACCCCCTGGAGCATCTTGCTGTTGATAGGCGTCGGCCAGCGAGCAGTGGCGCTCGTCCACTAGCTGCTTGAGCTGGCAGACCTTCAAAAAAATATCCCCGCTGAAAGCCGGGTTCCATGGAACTCCCAGCTGCACCGATTGCCTTGGATTCTCATGCTGTTTGCCGTCATTAATGCGGCGGGTGAGTTGCGTATCTCCGTGGCGATCCGCGATGCCCCAGCCGACACCACAGCGGTCTTTTATCTGACCTCGGAGGCGGCCAAACCACTGTTGCTGAGGCATGTGCGCAGAACATTTCCTATGCGCAGAATCATGCGCAGAAATGGGCGGACATGGGACTACCCAGGTGGGACACGATGCGCAGATCGTTCACCCCAGACAGTCAAAAACCCAGGCTATAACTGGAGTCTCTCAATGGAGCCAAGGAGACTCGAACTCCTGACCCCCTGCATGCCATGCAGGATCAATAATCCTTAAGCTAGCTTTCCAGCACTGAGTTTATGCAGATCAACAAAACTGATTTGGTGCAAACCTTGGCGTAAAACTGTGGCGGCATGCCAAGCAAGGACGACCCACTTGCGCACAGCAAAATTGTTTAGTGACGAAACTGCCGTATTGGTGGAACTGCTCAGGCGTTATTAATGAACCGTTTTCGACTTGCACTAATCGCTGCTGCGGGCTGCTGCTCGGCTTCTGTGGCTGTCGCTCGCCCCATCATTGGATTTCATGGAACATGCACTTTCAATGGCGTTTCAGAGGCGTGTTTCGTACGAGAAAGCACCAGCCAAATTGAAGTGACATACGCCTCTGACAACAAGCGAGTCATCTATGTGAAGCCTGGCGGTGGGGAAGTCTCAGTTGTAAGCGACGGCAAGGTTTTTCCCGCTACCTGGCAGGTGGATCGAAATAGAGGCTTGACCATCTTTCGCACCAAAAACGGTGTTACTGAGATCCCCCATCGCAAACCCTCAAAGGCACGCTGACTCGCCATCGTTGATTGATGCCGAATAAGGACCGCCCGCTTGTTGAACGCCATGCACCTAAGAACGGTGTTGGCTGGTTGATCAACGACCAGGAAGGCAAAGTCTGCTCCTTCACGAATGACTCGCACTTGAAGAACAGATCTCTGGGGAAGAAAGCTCCATATCAAACATGGTTAACATACTTTTGCTCCACATCACGATCTACGTAGCTGAGCAGTGTAATAGCAATTACATAAACATGCTTGAGAACGAATACTGACCCATGAAAAGCAATAAGGAAAAGCAAACCAAGTAGTTCGCCTAGAAAAGCATCTTGAACTGGTTGAGACTCAGGCTCATCCTCCGGACATTCAGCTTTCGAAACCTCTTGATGATGAGTTTTTTCCACGACAGCATCCGTCGTAGCAATATACGCAAATGCTGGGGTTTTTGTGGAGACCATAGGTCTTTCCATCAAAGCCTCATCAAAGGTTTTGACAGGTTGAAGATCAGTTTCCTGCAGAAAAGAATGGGAGTTGGTAGCGCGACGAAATTGAGAAAAGAAATTCATTGTTCTGTTGGCGATAAAGCAGGTGTTTCCTTACATTCACAATCGCTGAACAGAACTCATCACACATCCCCCATTTGGGTGGTCATCCAAGCACTTGGCTCCCCCGCTTGGGTGTCATAGCGTCTACAAACAATGGTGTGCGTGCTTCCAATAAATATCTGCATGCCAAAAGACGACAAGCTGCTGCTGCTTTGGTCCTCTCAAGTAGATCCGACATCATCATCATCATCGCCAGCATCTTTCAAGGTCTTGGTTTGATCTCAGTCATTGCAAAGCTCCATTGATGCAAATTGATCGAACAGTCGGTCGCAGACTTTTTCTGCATCTTGCGCAGCCTCATATTTCATGACGTCTAATCGCCAGAAAGAGCGACCATCAATGCCACAATCAGGAATGATTGGTATAGGCAGGTTGTACTTTTCACGATGTGATTTTGACCAGCAATTCGGATCATTGAGCATTGCAACACCTTTGTCAAAATAGAGTACCCATTGTGAATTTTGAAGGTTCTGCCAAGCGAAAGGTTCCTCACTCAGCAGATAAATCTCTCTCAGCCTGCGACATAGCAAGTGCAGCTTGTACTCCTTGTCTTTGCAGCAAGTCAAAATCCGAACCGCATGGTGATAGGCATAATGAAAACCAATCCCCTGCGGTGAATCATCCAGAGCATCTTGGGGGGAGCAGATACCCGTCATCTGCTCCAAGGTCAGAAAAGACGCAGTGCTCATGTTGTCTCCATCGAGTCAAGAACCTGCTGACAGTGACGAACCACAGCTTTGAGTTGCTCAGCATTGAGGCCTTTGGCAAGTCGCTTGATGTGCGTCAGAGGATCACGTTTGCGCACTGCCTCGCCTTTCTTGCGAACACCGCCAGCGACCTCAGCGGCGACTAGATCAGGTTCAACCTTGCCGTTTTTGAAGCTGCGCACATACTCACCAGCTAAGAACTGCTGAGCAACCTCAGGAGCATCACGGCGAAGACGGGCAAAGCGTCGAATGGAATCCTCTGGCTTGTGGCCTGCCCGTTGTCCTCGTTCAAACCCTTCCTGCCATTGAGGTGGATTTAGCTCGGGGATGTAGTCAGCAGGATCGACAGGGTTAGAGCTAATAGCGTGTGCACGCTTTTTGCTCTTTGTGTGCTTGTTTGAGCCATTGCCGACTTGCTTGCCAGCCGGAGCAACATCGCGGAACCGTGCCAGCTGTTGCGCCATGTTCCGTGCTTGGTCGTACTCCACATCAAACAGATGTGGTGCAGCCAGCTTTGCGTAGTTGTAAGTGCTCTCCAGTTCGGCCCAGGTGCCATAAACATGCTCACCCTTGACCTTCCACCAAGCCTCAAAGCTGTCGTAGCCCTGGTCTTTCCAGTACCAATCAGCAATGCGGATCAGATCCAGTGCCTCGTAGATCGCGACCCACGCAGTGGGGAACTGTCGCTGTTGGTGCTGAACAAAGGCATCAAACCAACCGCGTTGTTCTTCCTGAGTCTCAAGCTTGGTGAATTCGCTGCTGACTGAGGCTTTGCCATTCAGCAGGAACGGAACAGCAGAGGGCAGGTCATAAACAGCCTCACCGTGAGTGTGTTGCGTCGCCTTAGGGCGCGTGGTGTGTTCAGTTGTTGTCATTGTCAAACTCATCAGATTGGTTCTCATCAGGGGTTACAGCGATCACTTCCGCCAGATCGTTCAGGGCGTGCTTGTTAATCAGCTTTGTCAGCACCCAGCCAGTTATGTTGTTTTTGACTCCCTGTTCAGAGAGCCTCAACACAACCGCTGGTTTGTTTGCTTCGCTCTGTCTGCCAAGTGAGCACCTAGGGCGTCCCAGGTAGTGCTTAACCCCTTGGTTCACCAAGGCATGGACTTCAGACCTGAGATCACCAAGCCTCGCTGAATCAATTAACGACTCAGCGATGCTTCGCGTCACATCGACAATGTCGACCCGAGTAGCCACCTGCTGACCGGAGTAATCATTACTCCGCAGTTTGGGCACCATCTTTTCGCAGACAGCAACGATCTCGTCATTGCTCTTGCCAGATGACTCAAACATGGCTTCAAGCTCTGGTCCGAAGTCGTAATCAAGTACAAAGCCAACTGCCGCTGTGCCTTCTTTGCGAAGGTCAACTAACTCATCGATGAGCAGGTCTTCGCCGTCAGGTTCAATGCGATGGTTGATCTTGATGCGATGGCGCACACGACGTTGAATTTCAGGGTCACGAGCCTTTAACCCCTCAACGGTTTCAAGGACTTCCTGCCGACGAGTCCTAGATCGACCGCCGAAATCATCTTGATATTTGCGAACCTCAATGCGCTTGCCTTTGCTGATCTCACGGCTCAACCGAACAATCATTCTCACAAACTGTTCGTTTGATAGGGCGTTCCGTGATTCATTCGGGTCGTCTGGGTCATTGACGTCGATCTCTCCCGAGAACCATTGAGGCAATGAAGGGACATCCTCTACGCGCTCCATGTTCTCGATGAATCGCAGCGCCTCAATAATTCGATGCTGACGTCTTGCAAATGAATCGCCGCCCTCAAAGCATCGGTGAGTCACGATGCGGATGTTGTCCAAGTAGTGGTCAGGGACTTGCAGTTCAGAGCCTTGAACCACATGAACAGATCGAATGCCTCGGCCAATCACCTGTACAGCTTCGATCATTGAACCGAGAGGCTTTGCAAATGCGATGACATTACAAAACTTGTTGTTTGTGCCCTCCTTCGCCATATCGCTAACGATCAGAAAACGGGCGCAATCCTGGTCAAGTTCTCCCTTCTCACGTAAAGCACGGAACCAAGGATTTGAATCCTTATCCAGCTCTTTGGCGCTGTAATCGGCATTTGCGCCGTGCGCCGTGACAGCGGCCCAACCTTTCTCTAGTGGGTAGCGACCGCGGTCTGTTTCAAACCTGCTGTTCAAGTAATCGCAGACGTATTCCGCATATTTGATGTTTGGAACGCGGATCATTGCGTGCGATGGATAGTCCAGCGCCGTGACAACCTGTTCCACATCCTTGGAGTGGCGTTTAATCCTGTGACCTGATGGCACCGCATCTTTTCTTCGACGGTCAAGTCTGTAGACCTCTTCAACAGCGCCATTGGCCACGTTGAGCATGTATGGCAGTTCACCACCAATAACAGGGTTAGTCAGATCAACAACTTCAACATTGCCGTCAAGGTCAGTGACAGCTTCTGGTTGAACCTCGCTGATGATGTCTGAGAAGGTAGGCAAGCCATCCTCAGCGGTTTCAACAGATTGATCGTCACAGGCAGCACCAAGGCCTTTCATGCTGTTGTCATGCAGCAGAGCCTCACGGAATCCAAAAGTTGACACCTTGACGATGTCATCCATTAGCTGACCGTTTGCAGCAATCGGTGATGCAGTAAATCCGAAACACAAGCTGTTTCGTGCGTTATGCACCAACTCGTGAATGCGTGTCGGAGACCAGTGCATTTCGTCGAATGCGATTACTGGAAACTTCGAAAGCAGATCCCAGCGGCAAGCAATTGCACTGTTCTCTCTTGGCCAGATGGTTTGCTGACAAGCAACCACAAAGTCATAAGGGCCGACAGAGCCGCGCTCTAGGTCATCGCTCCCTTTGGCTTCAAGCACCCTGGGGCGTGTCCCTACAAAGCCAAACCGGAAAGGCTCGTCGTACAGCTCAGCTGCAATCTGTTTGCGCAGTTGCTGGTCTTTGACCAAGATCAGGACTCGATCAGCTCGCACGCCTTTATGACCGCCCCTGCTGTTGCTCAAAACCGCATGGTTCAGTGCAAATGGCAGAGCAAACATGCCTAGCGTTTTGCCAGCACCAACGATTTGAAAGAAGCAGAACAGCTTTCCATTGATCTGTGACCAAGGACGGCTGAACTCGTCGTCATACTCTCTAATCGCTTGATACAGATAGTCGTTTTGACTGGCTCTGAGTTTGGTTAGATCTAGCTGTCGATCAAAAAGGAAGTTACCTGACCAGTAGCTGTCAGGGCGTGTGCCTTTGCTGCTGTTGTGACTGCGGCACATCGGCTGCAAGTTGGAGACTGCATCAGCAGCACCTGCAGGCTGATCTTTCCAATCGTCGTGACTGCGTGGCCTGATGTGATCGACAGTATCTGCATCGCATGAACAATTCGTTTCAGCACAGGCAAAGGTTCCGTCACCGCGTCGATGCGCAGTAATGAAATCAGACCATGACTCGTTTTGAAGCCATGAGGGTTTAGATAAAACCATACAACTCATACCTGTAATGAGTTCAACATCACTGAAATAATGTGAATCCACATCACCCACTCAGGTGGTTGGTCCCACAGTTCTCCCCCCATTTGGGGGATTTCAAATCGTTGGTTCTCTCGGACAGTGATGGAGAAGTCACGCAAAAGCAGGTATGTCCGACAAGCCATATACCGATGCTGAAAACGTCCAGGTGGCTGCCCGTATCCGTCCAACTGGCACCTTTCCTGTTGATCCCGTAGGTCTTGAGCGGAAAGCTTTGAATGATCAGTTCAGACTCATGCGTACATCACATGAATCACTGCAGCGATCTAGAGGTCAACTCAAGCGTCGGACCAGAGAACTCAAAGAAGCACAAGATGTCTTCCTAACAAGGATGCGTAATTATGAGTACAAACTACGTGTTTTAGCCGAAGAAAAAATTGAAGCTATGGAGATGGCCCAAGAACTGCACGAAGAAATCCTGTCCTATGAATGCCGTCAAAAAGCTCTCAACGACCTTCTCCAAGAAATGGACAATGGTGCTGACGATAGCATCGGCTTCCTAAGTCTTTATCGACTCCAAAGCCTATTTGCGAAGCTCAAAGTATTGATGAAGGGAGGTATCTGATGGTAGAACTCAGCGAAAAATTTGAAAATCTAATGGCTCGTATGGCCAAGACAGATGCTGAACTATTTCGAACTATCAATGATCACAACAAAGCGATCACTGCTCAAGTGATGGATCTTACGACAGAGAAACCGGAATCAACTTCTCACTTAACTATCACACCAACACCGTTACTGCCATTAGAAGAAAGAACTGAGGCCGCATTGAAAATTCGATTCAAGACGTGCAAGGAAACCTTTAATTGGATTGAGAAACAGCTTGGACCACCTCCGAAGAGAACAAGGACATGGTCGATTGCCATACAAACGATCACTTCAGGCAAGTGGGAAATTCAGGCTACAAATAACAAGCCATCGGGCGCTTCTAATACTCAAATAGCAAGCACCCTAGATCAAATCAACGAGCGATTACAGGGGATCGAATCTGTACTAGGAATAATTTTGAATAGCCTTGGGAGCAATTTCAAATGAAACCAATAACAATCTACTTATCCCGTCACTTGCTAAGAAGAGACCTGGTAAACACTACCTGTTTAGGCGATTTCAGCCCAGGACAAGATCGGGGCAATGAATTCGAATGGAAATTTGGATGTCACTAAAATACGACTTGATCTATGAGGACGAAGGGGAACTAAGAATTAGAACAGTGATTGCAGCAAGCAAAGACGAAGCGAAGAAACTGGCTGAGAAATCAAATGTCAAAGTGAAAGGTATAGTATTTAGCGATAGAAATCAGGTCCCTACAGAGCAAAGCTGAAACAAGAGATCAAGCTGTAAACCAAATCGCCTTTACAGTGCAGTGAGAAGCAAACCTCAATAGTGCTGATCAGCCCGGAAGAATTACCGCTTAAGCAAGCCGCTGATAAGTGCCAGGCTCTCCTCTCCAAAAAGAAGATATTGGTTTGCAGTAAAAATCGGCTAACCCTTGCAGCCTTATGCCTCTGTACACCAATACTTCAATCTCTCGTTGGAGGAACAACGACTGAAGAAGAAGGGCTTGATTTACAAATGAAGTTCAAACCAGATCTTCTTATTACCAGTGAAGACCTTGAGAAGGGCTATGGAATACGTCTAGTAGAAAAAGCGAAGCAACACTCACTAGACATAACCACACTCATTTTCCTGGAACGCGAAACAACCGAGGTTGTCCATGAAGCAATGGATGCTGGTGCTGACGGGGTGATGTTCTCATCCTCCATAGGCACAGGACATGGTGACTTTATTAAGGCTCTTACTACGACGAATAGTGGAGGCATCTACTACCCAAAATCGGTTCGTGAAACTGCAACAGCAAAAATCAAGCCTGCACCAGAATTAGTTGACCCGTTATCTGATCGTGAACTAGAGGTTGTTCGCTGCATTATCCAAGGAATGAAAAATACGGAGATTGCAGGGGCACTTTTCATCTCATCAGAAACAGTGAAAAGCCATGTGAGCACAATGATTCAAAAGCTTGGGGTAAGGGATAGAACGCAAGCTGCTGTCTATGCTCTAACTCATGGTCTCGTCGACGAAGACATTTGAAAAACCCCGCCCATTAATACAGGGCAGGGAGGAGGTGGCCGATCAAAGACGGATGGCCATCTCAAAGTCAGCAGAAGGCACCTCAATTCGAATATCGCCGTCTCGAGCTGTCCAGGTACGACCAACAATTGGCCTTGGTGCGATGCCAATAATTTCTACAGTGTCATTCATCCAAAACACCAAAGTAGATTTAGTGACCTTATGGTCAACAATGTCGAAGACAACATGACCATTCGCATTAACTCGTCGGCTAGTGGAGCAATAATTTGCACCCATTCGATTTGTATCAGGTCCTCTTCTAAACCAGCAGGTCCCAGCTGTAGCTGGAGTTACGGCCCCAAAGAGTGAACTAATAGTGATAGTTGTAGCAATTGCGATTGTTTTGAAGTTGATCATGTTTAAAACAGTTTGAGGAGGTCATCCCTCCGATATGTTCACTATCGCTGAACTGAACTAAACCCACATCACCCATTCAGGTAGTCTTCACGGTATGGATGTCACCCATCTGTGTGGTCGAATACGAAGCAACAAAAATCCCCGCACATGGCGGGGAAATAGTATGTGAGTTTTTGTCGGGAGATTGATCAGCACAACTAGACCGCCCTGCCTTTCCCTTTCGGGTTTTGTATAGCTTTCAGCCTCATTTCGACAGCTTCAGGCTTCCCGACACAAAAGGTCAAAAGCTGGAAAACTTCGCCAATAGTTCATCTGCTTTTTCAGGCATAGAAATACCTAGCTTGCGCCGGTTTTCGGTCGACTTGTTGCACATGAGCAAGCAAGAAGTAAGAGGAGGTACGACTGACAGGGTAATTCCATAGTCAACGAGTGCTACAGGCAGGCAAACGACTGCAACACCTGTGGCAGCGAGCGTTGGCGTCCAATAACTTGTTTTGACTCCATAGTAGATTGATGCGATTGGACCACCAACAAAGTGAGCAAGTGCATTGTTGTTTTGACGCACAGCCGCGACCTTAGTGTCCTGAATCTCAGATTGACTAATTGAAGACTTTTGCGGCTGTACTTCTGATGGTTTTGCTTTGAGACTATTCAATTCTTCTTTAACCGCATCAAGTTCTTTCTGAGCCTTTAATTCTTCGATCTCAGCCCTGAGTTCACTGATTGTTTCTTGAGTAGTCATGTCTAGCTTGAGTTGAGGAGGTCGTCCCTCCGATGTATTCACCATCGCTGAACTAAACAGAATCCACATCACCCATTCGGGTGGTTTCCAGGCTGCTTGAATCCCTCATTTGGGTGGCACTCAGCAACACATGAAAACCCCCGCACTTGGCGGGGCGTGTTTAACGAGTTCGAGATTGGAATCGAAGCAACTGTCAGACAGCAATTGCAAGCGAGTTATTTAGATTCACCTAATGGGTCAATCCAGTCATTTTGACAATCCCTCCTTTCTGCCACTGACAGGTAATAGTGAATGGAATTTTCACTCCAAATGCATTTTTAGAGCGCCCCTCTAGGACTAATGTTTTGGAGTCTGGGTACCATCGAGAGTTGGCATTCCCGAACCAGCCCCAGTCCACTCTTCCCGTCAAGGCATTTTGCTCCGCGATTTGCTTACACGGTCTTCCAACTTCAAATTCATCAGGTTGGTAAGTTCCATCTGCAATTGATTGTCGGCGAAGCTCTTCTGCTTCTGCCCTTTTGCGAGCTTCCTCTAATGCCTGCCTTTCTTTTTCGTTGTCAATCTCTTGATTTATTTTTATCAATACCGAGTTAAGCTTATCCCTCTGAGGGATGTCTAGCATTGTTGCTGTATTGTCGATCTTAAGGCACTGGTCTTCATCCGCAGATGAATAACATGCATCATGAAGCAGCGCAATTAATTCAGTGTTCGCCTGAATATAGTTTGAATCATTGATTTTCTTGCTATGGAGTTCATCCACCTTTTTCGCAATTTCGGCTCTCTGTAAATCGTCTTGGGCAATTGTATTAAATATGCCCCATGAAATTGGACAAATAATTACTCCTGTCAAGCCCCAAGCAATCCATTTTGTTTTAGTACTCCAATCCTTGCTCGCTTTCCCCTTTTCAATTAGCCCCATCACTAAAGGCGAGACTAGGAACAAGGGTCCCGCTAAAAAGCCTGCAGCAGTTCCAATTAAATAGTTCTTTTTCGTTCCAAACTTGGCTTCTTGTTTTGATTTTTTCTCGTCAGACATTCTTCATGAACAAGCAACTAGCTTTGTTATAGACATAAAACCCCTCTATGGACACAAATACTTGGTACGAAAAGTGCAGGATTTTAGAGACACGGGACGTGGATGTAGCTAGCTTCACCTGACTCTCTTTTTGCTGGGAATGCATAAAAAACCCCGCACTTGGCGGGGCGTAATTGATTTGAGGTTGTTTTGTCGAGAGATTAATAGAAGGACTTCATCGCTTATCTCTGCCGTACTTCTTGCCTGCTTCAATTATTTCAGGATCATTCTGTAATTCCTTTCGTAGTGCCCTTAGGCGCCAATAGCTGGCGAGTGAGTTAGCTCCATTGAGCAGCAGCTCAATTTCTCTTGGTGTTAGTTGTCTCATTGCTAACGCCCATTGGAGTCCATCACAGCTCCTGCTCGATAGTCATTGAAGAAAGCCTTGCCATTACAGGAGCCGGTAATACATTGGCAGCTAGGACTAGTGCCAGGGATAACTTGCGTATGAGTTTCAAGCTTCCTCCCCATAGACACCACCAAAGAGCTTCTGATTCCAAATGACGAGCTTGTACCACTCGATATCAATTTCCATAACGCTGTTGTGATTGGCAGTGTCCCTAATGATCTTGACCTCAACAGGGTCTGGCGTTTCATTACCCTCATTATCAGTGCTGTATGAGACAAACTCTCGCCCGTATTCCAGTGCATCGTCGTAGTCAGGGATTAGTTCTTTGGGGATAATTGCCATACGAGCAATATCAGTGACGAATTCATCAACCTCTTCAGGTTCTCCTGAGTGCTCACTGTCCCCAAGGTCATACAAAGTAAATGACCCATCCATCCCAGTACTTACTGAGATGAAGTGGTGTCCGTTGATTTGACCTAGGCCATCCTTCAAGAACGCATCATCCATCTCATCGGATGAGTAGGTCAGCAGGCTTGGGCAGCCGATGACATAAGTCCCTGCAGGCAGGGTGTAGGTCTCTTTGGTCAGTACTGGTGTGTTGCTCATCAGTAAAAAGCTCCGCGTTTGAATTAGACAATTGATTGCTTTGTCGGGAGATCGATAGCGACTACTCAACGCCCCCTGCTTTTCCCTTTCGGGTCTTGTATAGCTCTCAGCCCATAAGGCTTCAGGCTTCCCGACAGATAATTAATTACTGAAAACAGTTTGTGCCCGCCATCTTGTCAAGCATTTCTGCGGTTGTCGTGGCATTTGCATCTGCATAAGCAACCCTGGGGCTGACCCCAAGTTCCCTCATATATTTCTCTGCCTGTTCTCCTCCTCTGGACCGCGACACGTGTCCATGCTTTATGTCACAAGCGGCTTTCCAGTACGCAGTTGCTGCTTTTTCAGTATCTGTAAGGGCTTGAGCAGGATTAGGAATTATGAAAGAACCACCGATAACAGCAGCGATAGCGACAAAAGCAGAAAGAGTAATTCGTACTATTTTGCAAATGTGGCATGACAAAACTATTTTTTCATCTGAAGAGCAAAGAAGAACTGAGCTTAGAAGATTTTTGAATTTTTATAACACTGTTAAGCCTCACAAAGGGATTGATAATTTAACCTCATATGATAAACTTAGAAATATTTTAAACAAAATGTGTAAACAACTCGGTAGAATCTAACAAATTATGAATAATCAAATGTTTGGAGTTACAGGAACTTCTAGAAAAGAATCAGAAAAAAGACTACCAATTCATCCAAAACATTTACTAAAAATACCTAAAGACATTAGAATTAATATGGTCTTTGAAACTGGATATGGAGAACATTTTGGGATATCTGATGAAAAAATTGCTAGCTTAACTGCAGGCACTGCTTCACGTAAGGATATACTAAAAGATATAGGAAACGTAATTTTATTAAAACCAGTTTTAGAAGACTTTACAGATATCAAAGAGGGTGGAATAATTTGGGGTTGGTCTCACTGTGTCCAACAAAAAGAAATCACTCAAATAGCTATTGATAAAAAACTAACTATTATATCTTTTGAGTCAATGTTTTCTCTTAATAAAGATAACAAAATAAATGAACATGTCTTTTGTCAAAATAATGAATTAGCTGGTTATTGTGCCGTTCTACATGCACTTCAATTAAAAGGAATTGATGGTCTGTATGGAGATCAAAAGAAAATACTAGTCATAGGTTTTGGGTCTGTAAGTCATGGAGCTATACATGCCTTACAAGCAAGAGGCTATAAAGATATAACAATATGTACACGCAGAAGTATTGGTACATTATCGAATGTAATTACAGGGTGTAAATATGTTACTATGCCAAAAGATATTATAAGCAGCAAAAGGTTTGCTAATTTGATTTATAAGTCTGATATGGTTATTAACGGGATATTACAAGACCCTGATAATCCAATAATGTTCATAAAAGAAAAAGACCATTTAAAAATGAAATCAGGAAGTTTGATTATTGATGTTAGTTGTGATCAAGGCATGGGATTTTCTTTTTCTAAACCAACTACATTTAAAGATCCTATATTTAAAGTAGATAATATAGATTACTATGGGGTAGATCATACCCCAAGTTACCTCTGGGATACTGCTACTATGACAATATCTCAAGCACTCAGTGATTACTTACCTAATATCATCATAGGTAAAGAAAATAAATCTAAAAATAAGACATTGCTAAATGCTACAGACATCAAAGATGGGATTATCAATAATAAAACTATAATTTCATTTCAAAATAGAAATGAAGAATACCCTTATCATTTTATATAGATTATTTGACTAAATTGTTTTCACCTTTATTGAACATGGTTTACCTCTATTTTCACCATTTTCAAAAGGGCACCGTCAAGTTAACTAATTGAGGTGTAGAAAAGTGCTTCTACTGATTTTTAGAAACAGTAAACCTCATTAGATGCTTCTTGCTATATATTCATAGCTTCATTAAACTTCTGTTTTTGGATGTTTGCTGAATTCTTATACCTACCTACTGGTACTGCAAATATATTTCTAACTTTACCCATTAATGTTAATGTCTTTTGTAGTAAACTAGGTGATTTGAATTCGATGAGACTCTTTTCTTTTCTTCGAGTTGGTTGGTTCATCAATCAACTCGTCCCATAACAACCTCACCCCGATTGATCGGGGACACATCACCCGATCGGGCCATTTCCATCAGCGTTCACTCCATTGCAGGTCTTCGCGGGCTTGATCCATTGCCTGACGGGCAATGGTCAATGCCTGATCCAGCTTTTGATTAGAGAACTGACCACTGCCAGAGAGATAGGCCGCCTCTCTGACGAAATCCATCACCTCTTCCTTGAAGTTTTTGAGGATCGCTGGCTTGTCTTTGCGGCGTTGCTCATCAGCTGCCAATGCACCGTCAGGATCAATGCCCAGGCACAAATGGGTCATGTCGTGCAGGTGCTTCAGGCTTGGTTCCTGAAATCGCCAGAACGTCATGGTGATCTGCAGCGGACGGTTCAGCGCTTCGGAAGCTTCCTCAACGCCGTGCTTTTCCAGGTAGGCGCTGGCCCTTTGGTGTGCGGATTGGCAGTGCGAGCCATTCCTCCAAAGGTGGATCACGCCTCGGGCGATCAAGTGATGTCAGCAGCTGCAATTCAGACAACTGTTGTTCTGATGGAAGATTTTCGACGGAATCGCGGGTCAGGGGCTCTGAGAGGCGCAATCTCGTTGCCAGAAGTATAAGCACGCTATGGCTTGCGTATGCAAGACCCCTCACACCATTGCTGGTGTCAAGCTGTTTCTGCGCGTGGTGAAGCTTTCTGGCGCCCTGATTGATCACTAAGGGGTGCCGTACGGGTGATCTTCTTCACTGCATCACGCAGACCCTGTTGATCAGTCCAGCGTCCGTAATGGCGATGGTGAGTGTTAGGCGTATGGCCAAGCAACGCAGCTGCATCACGGACTGACAGGGGTGTGGCGTATCCCTTGTGAGCTCTCCATGCCCATCCGTGCCGCAGGCTGTAGGGCGTCAGATCAGGAGTCGTTGCAACTAACGATTGCCAATACGGGTATCGATCCAACAGCTGCCTGAATGCATCTCCAACCTTCTTGAATTCACCGCTGTCAATTGCCGTACGGACTGCACGCGGCAGCTTGAGCTGACCTAGCTGATATTGCGCCAATGCCCGAGCTCCGTCATCACGACCGTCGAGCTCCAGTGCAATCACCAATCGCGACGGCTTCTGCCTTTTCATGCTGCTTTTATTGCGTTTGACATTGCTGCGCACCATCAATTCACCGTCTTCAACCTCTAAAGCTGCAAGTTCTGCTGGTCTTAATCCAAAGCATCCGACTAGAGCCACCGCCATCCAGAGCTCATGCTTTTCATCAGCAATCAATGCATCAAGCAATGCCGCCAATTGCTCTGGCTTGATCGGGGGAGTCAGATTGTCGTCAGCTTCATCTGAAGTGCCGATCAGCACGTCTCGATCCTCCCCCTCTAGAGGTTTCCACCGAGCGGGAGCTCCGCACTTATCGATTGCGTAATTCAGGAAAGCGGCCACATCTCCGAGATGACGCTTGCGGCCTGAACCGCCTGGAGCACAACCATCAAAGAAGTTGCGGGCGTACGCCTGCATCAGAGATGAGCCATCTGTCGGGCGTGGGGATGCTTCGAAGAGAGAAACAGCATTTCTGACGCGCTTGCTGGTGTCGGCCATGGTCGTGCCACGGCGATCGCTGCGGGTCTCCAGAAATGCATCTGCAGCAGCACTCCAATCGATGGCACCTGCCACCACACCCTTGCCAGTCACCACTCCAGCAACTTGCTGCGAGCGGCGTTGCGCTTCACGCAGGCTGATGTCGTGTTCATTCATCCGTGCAGCCAGGACGCCAACGGCATTAGCGATCGCGGTGGCAGAGCTCGGAGCCCATTCAATTTCCAGCATCACGCTGGACTTCTTTCCGTCCTCATATCTACGGGTGAGCTTGGTGCCGCTGCTCTGCGGATAAAGCGTCCAGCCAGTCCCGTGCTCACGTTTTATCTGGCGGCGCAGATCGTGATCCCAGGTGCCTTGCTTAGTGAACGTCTTTGGCATTTGCTCTATCGCCCTGCGCTACGCAGGGGGTCATCCATAGAGCAAAAGGTAGAGCAAAAGTGCTCTATTTGGCAACGGCATGCCGTAGCAAGCCTGAGCAAAAAGAATGCCCACCAGCTCATAAGCCAGTGAGCGACTGTGAAAATTCAGTGGAGCCAAGGAGACTCGAACTCCTGACCCCCTGCATGCCATGCAGGTGCTCTACCAGCTGAGCTATGGCCCCAAAAACGCAGACGAGGTATTGAACCTGCCTTTGTTGAGACGAAGCTTACAACGGCAATGCCCCCTGCAACCTCTCTATTACATCTGTCGCCATACGGCAGCGAGCTTGCCCTGGACCTGCACCTGATCGACTGGCAACTCAATCGGCTCGTAGGCGGGGTTCGCTGCTTCCAGGCGAACGGTCAGTCCGTCGCAATGAAAATGCTTCAGCGTGGTTCCGCTGCCTGGAACTAGGGCACTAACAATCGTGCCCTGGCGCAGATGGGCCGCATCAACTACCGGTTCCATCAGAACCACGTCGCCATCTGCGATATGGGCATCCACCATGGAGTCACCATTCACCGTGAGCGCGAACAGACCACGGGTTTCAAGAACAGGAGCGAGATCCAATCGATCTTGAACGTCGTCAAAGGTTTCCACCAAGCCACCTGCCGCAACAGCTCCCAGCACTGGGATTCCAGAAGCAATCCCTCCAAGCAACTGAAGCGTTCGAGCCTGCCCCTCCTGCCAGGTGATCCAGCCTTTCTGCTGAAGATGACGCAAACGACTCTGAACAGGCGCAGGTGAACGCAGACCCATGGCCTGCATCATCTGCCGAATCGACGGACTGTGGCGACGACAACCGATGTAGTCGGCAAGCCAGTCGTAAAGCTCTTGCTGAGCAGTCGTTAGTGGCTCGGGGGATCCAGCAGACACCGGCAATTCATTTGTTCGTCAATACATGTGTACCGGTCATCGACCGAGATGGCAAGGGTTCAGTCGGGTGCTTGCAAAGCGCAGATCCAACGAACCTTGGCCGACGTGTCCTCACGCCCGACGTAATCAAGCCATTGCCCCTTAGCGCTACTGCGCTGCAACCTTTGCTGATTACAGAGTGCTCGCATTCGCAATTCACGAACCGTCCAAGCCTCCTGGCCCTGACGCCGCATCAACAGCGCAGCATCAAATTCCACACCAAGTGGCGTCCGCGCAGGATTACTGAGGTACTCCCCAGCTTTCAGACTTGGTGAGTCCATCGCCTCCATAAACAACCAGGTGCGCTGAGACATATCGCCCGAAGCCTGCAGTCTTTGTCGGGCCTGCGACCAGAACGGCGGCTCCGGAGACGGTGACCAACTCTCCGCATTCGCAGCAGCACTGCCCACGGCCAAGGTGAGCGCAAGGGCGCCAAATCGAGCCAAGTTGATCACTCTTCTTTTTGCTCCTGAGGGCGCGCGGACCGTTCCTTGATCAGTTTCGCCAAGATCTCCAGCTTGGCATTTTCAGACTCCGAAGCTCTCGAAGCCATCCAGGAACTGGCGACTTTTATTTGCGTTACCTGTTGCAGCAAAGAAAGTGCTGTTTGCCTGAGGGTTTCGATGTCGTCGCAATCGCGAATGAGACGAGCCCATCGCTCTGTTTCAAACGACTGCTCAAGGCCCTGCTGAAGAGGATCAATACTCACGATCCAGATTCCCAGGTGAGCATGGGATCAGGATCGCCACTGCAAATGGCTCGGGCACGAACATAAAAGGCACTTTCGGTATCGCCGGCTGCTTCAAGAGAGTCGAGAACCTTTTGCCAGTTATCTCGTTCCTGCTGGTCCATTAGTGAAATTGGAAGTGCGTTGACCCTAAAGGGCTTTCAAAAAAATCAGGGTCTGATCAGCCACCGTTTTCCACTCAGCATCTGCAGTGATCACGTGACCACTGCCCTCCAACCAGTGCACCTCCAAACGTTCAGAAGCGACACGCTGCTGGAGTAACTCAACACCTCGGCGTGTGATCACCTTGTCGAGCCTGCTGGCCATCACCATCAAGGGCTGCCGAAGATTCCCCAGATTCCTGCGGGTAGAAGCGATTAGATCCAGCACCCGCACGCTGCAACGACTTGGCCAGCGTGGGTATTTCCAGAGACGCTCAGCTGTTGCTGGATCCACGAAATCATTGGCAGGTCGCGGCACCGAAGGCAGAAACAGGGACAACACCGGGGCAATCAACGCTCGAGGATCACCACTGACGATCGGGGGGGAGTAAGCAATCACAGCTTCAACGGCCGGACGCCGGAGACCCGCCTGAATCGCGAGGATCGAACCCAAGGACAATCCCGCGACCACAACGCGCTGGCCCTGATCCAGAAGGCGGTCAACCACGCCATCGATCTGCTCCAACCACTGGCTGGGCAGCACAGGCATCAGGTCTTCAAGGCAAGTTCCATGCCCGACAAGCAGAGGTGCTTCCACTCCATAACCCTGCTGATGAAGCGCCTCAGCCAACAGAGAAAGCTCGGCTGGAGACCCGGTGTAACCATGCAAGAGCACAACGGTGATTGGGCCACCTGGCATCGAAAAAGGTTGAGGAGAAGCAGCCATCAACTCAGCGGCACCGGTGCATTGCCAGGATTCTGGCGAACTCTTAAAGCTCCATCAGCAGGAACAACAACGTCACTCCCAGGGCCAAAAGCAGCGATGACAGAGGCGACCAGGCTTGCTATGTCCAACAAAGGGTTATCAGCTGTAGATGCGTTTCAAGCAACGACTGATCAAGCTCGCCTCAATCCTGCTGATCTTCAGCGCCATTGGGTGCGGCAAAGAAGCTGTGACGAACAAAACCGGCAGTGTCCAAGCCGTCCCTTCAGAGAGTGCACCAAAAGACAACAAGCCAACATCCCAGGCCGTACAGGGCGAGGCCTCCTGGTATGGGCCCGGTCACTACGGCAACAAGACCGCAAGCGGCGAGATTCTCAAAAAAGGAACGATGACCGCAGCCCACAGCAGCCTGCCGATGGGAACCAAAGTCAAAGTCACGCGCCTCGACAACAACAAAAGCGTGACGGTCGTCATCAATGACCGCAAACCGTTCAAGCAAGGCACAGTGATTGATCTTGCCCACGGCTCAGCAACTGCACTCGACGTTGACGACGACGGCAAGACAGCCGTGGAGATCGAAGTGCTGGATTAAAGGCTGACCCCAAGAATTATCAAACCAGAGAGCTCTACGCGACAAGGCAAGATAGAGATTAAGCTTGAAGGAATTGACAACTTAAGATGGCAGATTCTGGGCTGGACTACTTACTACGGTTCAGCAAAATACAAAGAAACGAGAAAATAGGCGACATCCAAGCGATTGACTTCAAAACAATCAATGCTGGCACTCAGATGGGCCACTTAATTGTCAGGTGCAAATGCAATAAATACAAAAAAGAATTCAATATCGCAGCCAGCGCACTTAACTGGAAGATCACCAAATTCTTAAAAAGTCAGAATTCTTAGACTATTCAGCAGTCCAGAAACTCAAGCAGGAGTGAGCTAATCGCAGGAATCGCTAAAGACGGAACGAAAGTCCCTACGTCACTCACTTAACAAGAGCGATTACCAAACAGCTTCGCAATGAGTCCAGCCAATCTGCTGCAACTCTCTGTACAACGAGATCGCGTCTTCATATCGCATATTCCTACGAGACTTCAGCAGCGCAGGTTGATCTTGAGACAACTTCCTACCGTGATCGACAAGAACACGAAAATCCTTCTGCTCACTTTGCGGGTCTTTTTGAAACCTCACCGCCCACGACTTTTGAGGATCCTTTAGCCAACCGTCCGTCATCAGTTGATTGCTCAGTGAATTGGTTTCTAACAAGCACCAAGCGCAGCCGCATGAGCTTGTAACTGCAAGAACAGTTCTCAATCACTTCCGGCATAGATCGATAGACCACCACATCTGAATGAAATGCCTCAATAAGCCTTGAACACACCAGAGCTAGTGCTCCTTTTCCGGACACCATGACCGGAACAAGCATCGGATCAACCAGAAAACCTGCCCGATCAGGACCATTTCACGACGCGCAGAAGCCCGGCGCGGTCCAGATCACCACTGAGGCCAGCATTCACTCACCTTGATGCTGCCGTTGTCACTGAGAAAAAGCTTGCTCAACAGTCGTAGATCAGCTCCGCCTGCTGCTTACGCCTGATTTCATCGCTTTCTTTCATTTGCGACTCGTCGTAGTCAACAGCCCGCAAAGAACAGGCCGGTGCTCGATAGGGAAGGCGTTTGCCGTCAATGATTTCTGTACCAATTGACTGGGCAGAAGCAGTGCAGATCACAGTCAAGGATGTTTCGCGACACTCGCTTGATAACCACGATCAGCTGCCATGTCAGCTCCTATTTGTGCTTTCCACCACACGACGACACAACTCGATTGAGCCGCAGGGACAGACGTCATGACGACTTGATTCAATCCAAGGAGGCGACGCCTTGAGAACTATTCCTTGAACAGCACTGGGGAGCGCGAATGCTTTCAGAATCCCGCTCAACCCTCACCAGGAAAGCTGCATGAATCGAATGAAACATACAGACGCAAAAGCGCTCAACCGTCAATCGATCGTTACGTTCGCTAACATTTCACCGGCTTGTTTTGATTCATGACTTCTTCATCCCCCAGCACCCCTGATCCACAAAAGGTTTTTAGCGAAAAGCTCAACGGTCGCGCTGCCATGCTTGGCCTGATGATTGGTCTTGCCGTTGAAGCGCTGACCGGCAAAGGAATCATCCAGCAGGTCTGGGGATTCAACGAATCCACCAAAGGAATCGATTTCTCTGGACTTCTCAGCTTTTTCAGCTGAATGATTGGGGCCTAGATCCTGATCGCACTGATCATTTTCTATAAAATCACATTCAAGCAAGAGCGATTTGAGGCTGGAGCAAACCAGCCTCTTTTTTGTTTTTTAAATCGCCTTAGCCAACATTGACCCAACACAACACACGCTAGCAGTGGATTCAAAATCGAATAACATCCTGCATTTACAACAAAACAACCCTGATTCTTTGGTCGTCTCAGCCAAAACTCACTTGAGCTGAAGTTCAGGCCGTAACCATATACCATCAACATAAGTTGGCTCAGGATAATCAGTCCTTAGTGTTCCATTCCAACCTGGATCGATGCCTAAATGATCATCATGGCCAGGGTCAATACCAAAAATCAAACACAACTCCATCGCGTTTGCGAGTTCATAAAGACAATCTCTGAATGACGACCAACGTCATCTGTTCTGAGATGAATGGCGAGCTGTTTCGCTTTCACTGGCAAAGCTCAAAAAAAAGACCTGGCTAAGCCAGGTCTTTTGAATAACTTGATTTAAGTCATTGATCTAAGCGAACATCCCTCCAAGATCAGGACTGTTGAGGAAGTTTTTCGGATTCAAGGCGGCATACGCATTATCTGCCGTATCGCCAATGATCACCTGACCACCGTTGATATAACCAGTAACATCCGCAGCACTTCTATTTCTGAATTCGGCAATATATCTCATCCCTGTTGTGCCGTTCGTGAAGTTATCGGCCTTCAGGTAAGTATTGCCACCGATTTCCTGAATCTGGAGATCATTAAGGCTGTCGACACCGGGGATGAAAACTTTGTCGTCGGCATTAAACCCAATGATATGATCGGTTTCATCAATGTTTTGAGCTGCAGCCCCATTGTCTGTACGACAGACAATGCGCGCGATGCCAAGCACCCCAATATCATCTTGTCCAAGATCACCAACGGCAATATGCTTGCTGTTGACGTTTATTATAATACGGTCATTATCAGCACCACCCCGCAAGATGCTCATCTCACCATTATTTCCATTGTTGGCACCATAAATAACATCACGACCATTATTTCCATTTTGCCAATCACCTCCTTTCGCAGAATTAGAAAGATCGATAGTGTCACCCTCACTGCCGCCAAGAATAAAATCCCGAGTGGTTGATCCTACCTTGGAGGTAAACTTGTCTTCGCCAAGGTTACCATTAACCTTGTTACTAAAACCGCCAACATTGATGTCACTGAGAGTCACGACATCGTCACCACCCATCATTCTGGTGTGATAGTTGAGGGGGCTGTTGGTTGAGAAGTCGACA
>QCUI01000032.1 GCA_003210775.1 Synechococcus sp. AG-679-A04 | reverse complement strand
AACCGTAGACATGAGCTGATCACTGTCAATCAAAAACTGAACAAACCAACGTTTTGTTGAATGGATCAACCCTCTGGTTTGTCAACAGATGAATTCACCCAGGGTTTTGCTGTTTCGATGACGTTGATGGCACGGGTGGTGCAGGTGCTCCCGATGGGCCTCCCCTATGCCCTCTGGAGTGGAATCGGCTTCGTGGCCTACCACCAAGTGCCAACCCATGGGCAGCTTGTTGGTATGGCCGCTGATTACCCAGGACGCGCCCATATCAACTGATACCGGTAGTCGCAGGAGATGACGTTGATATGGGAAGGTCATCAGCACGCTGAACCTCCCTGCCTGTGCCGCGCTTTCGCCGATTCCTGCTGATTGCAGCTGTAATTGCGGGGCTTGCCGTGCTGTTTCACCTGATCAACGTGCACGGGCTTGAGCCGATCCGGGCGCAGGTGGAGCGCCTGGGGTTCTGGGCTCCGCTTGGGATCCTGTTCCTGCGCGGTGTCAGCATCATCCTGCCGGCTCTTCCCAGCACGGCTTACTCACTGCTGGCAGGAGCACTATTGGGGTTCCAGACGGGCTTCATCACGATCGTGGTCTGCGATCTGATCTTCTGCCAGGCCGCCTTCCTGCTGGCCAGCAACTACGGACGCGGCCCGATCCAGAAGCTGGTGGGAGAAGGAGCAATGAAAACCATTGAACGCTTCAGCAAGAATCAACTTGAGGGCAATCCGTTTCTGCTCGCCGGGCTGCTGATGACGGGTCTGTTCGATTTCGTGAGCTATGCCGCTGGTCTCGGAGGGATCCCCTGGCGGGCATTCTTGCTGCCGTTGCTGGTGAGTGTGTTGCTCAGCAGTGCACCGATCGTGGCTCTGGGCGCTGGGATTTTCAGCGGCGGCAAACTCTTGCTGATCGGAGCTGTTTTTGGCATGTTCGCACTAGCGATTGTGGCGGGAGTGATCCAGCAGCGCATGCGCAAGCAGACAGGTTCAGACGTCTAGACCCAGCAGAGCATCACTGCGCTCTCGAGTGCGCATTAACAGCTCGGCATCACTGTTGAGATCCTGTCGATAGCTGGGAATCAGCTGCTGCAGACGCTCTTGCCAGGCCTGCGTGGCCAGTTTTGAGGCAAAGCAACGCTCCAGCACCTCCACCATGATCTGCACGGAGGTACTGGCCCCAGGCGAAGCACCAAGCAGCGCGGCCAGGGATCCATCCGCTGCACTGACCACTTCTGTCCCCATCTGCAGGCGACCTCCATGAGGAGTGCGTTTGATGATCTGCACTCGCTGACCGGCCACCGACAGGCTCCAGTGATCCGCATTGGCCTCCGGCAGAAAGGCGCGCACTGCCTCCATCCGATCGGCTTCGCTCTGGCGGAGCTGATTGATCAGGTACTTCACCAGAGGCAGGTTGTGGACTCCCACCTGCAGCATCGGCAACAGGTTGCTAGGACGCACCGACAGCGGCAGATCCAACAACGAGCCGGTCTTGAGAAATTTGCTGCTGAATCCGGCATAGGGACCAAACAGCAGTGAGCGCTTGCCGTCAATCCAGCGCGTATCCAGATGGGGCACCGACATCGGCGGTGCACCCACCTTCGCCTTGCCGTACACCTTGGCGTGGTGGCGCTCCACCAGTGCAGGCTCACCGCACACCAGCCACTGACCGCTCACGGGGAAACCGGCATAGTCGGCTGCCTCAGGGATGCCACTGCTCTGCAGCAGTGGCAGAGCACCACCACCAGCACCGAGGAACACAAATGGAGCCTGCACCTTGCGACGACCGGACGGACCGCGCAGCTCAAGCTGCCAGTCACAGCAGGTCATCGACTCGGTCAGCGGTCGCTTGAGTCCCTGCACTGACGTGCCATACACCACCTGAAGAGCGCCCGCTGTCTGCAACGGCAGCAGCAATGCCCTGGTCAGAGACCCGAAGTCGAGATCGAGTCCACGCTCGATACGGGTGGCTGCAATCTGTTGACCAGAACGTCGCCCTTCCATCACCAGAGGCATCCAGTCGCCGATCTGCCCGGCATCCGTACTCCAGTGCATGGCGGCGAAGGCCGGCAGGGCACTCAACTGACGATGCCGCTGCTGAAGAAACGCCACATCCTCCTGTCCCCAGACAAAACTGAGATGGGGCACCAAGTGAAGAAAGCTGCCTGGATCCAGAATTCCCCGTTCTGTGAGGGAGGCCCAGAACTCGAGACTTCTCTCGAACGCTGCATTGATTGCGAGGGCTTTGTCGGTCGACACCGTTCCATCGACCTGCTCGGGGGTGTAGTTGAGTTCACAGTTGGCAGCATGGCCGGTGCCGGCGTTGTTGACCGCGGCACTGCTCTCCAGAGCAGGTGCCTCGAGACGCTCAACCATCAGCAGCCGCATCTCAGGGTCGAGAGCATGCAGCAATGAAGCCAGGGTGGAACTCATCATTCCCGCACCCACCAGCACGGCGTCGTAACGATCCATCGCGTCGGGTGATCCTGCTTCTCAAGGGTATGAATCAATCCGGACACGTGCCTGCCTACGCTGAGGGAAGCACTCACACCCATCCGGCCATGAGCACCGAAACGTTGCCGCTCACCACTGAAAACGTTGAAAAAGTACTCGATGAGCTGCGCCCATTTCTAATGGCCGACGGCGGCAACGTGGAAGTGGTGGAGATTGATGGCCCCGTGGTCAAGGTGCGATTACAAGGTGCCTGCGGCAGCTGCCCCAGCAGCACCATGACTCTAAAAATGGGCATCGAACGCAAAATGCGCGAATCCATCCCCGAGGTGAGTGAGGTGGTTCAGGTTCTCTGAATCAGCTCAGCCACTGACAGGCTCAACTCGAAAAGCCATCCTGAAGACATCAGTGAAGGACTGAACAACTGTTGATGCGGAGGTTCCCCCGTCCACGTCTATTCGTGTTGGTGCTGATGGCAGCGCTCACGATCGCTCTGATCCTGGGCGGACGCCAGCTCATCGGGCAAAGTCCAAGCGAGGGCCTTGATCAAGCCTCCATCACGGAAGTGATGGAGGGTCCTTCAGGACTTCAAGAGGTGCGCATCTCGGAAGCTCTGGTGCAGAAGCATCCGTTCATTTACGCCGGCATCCATCTCGACAAGATCTATGAGCTAAATCTGAACTCACGTACGTTCACCGCCGATGGTGAAATCTGGTTGGAGTGGCTGCCAGAAGTAGAAGCACTGCTGCAGAAACATGGCAATGATCCTGCCGAGCTGATCACACTCGCCAACCGCATCGAAACGTGGGACTCAACCTTTGAACCCTCCACGGATGCACCACGGGAGCTTTCCGGTGGCAGGCGCCAACAGCTTTATCACTTTTCAAGCCGCTTCTACGACGATGAAGTGGACTTCCGCCGGGATCCGTTCGACAAGTTGCGGCTGCCGGTGATCGTGGAGCTCAAACCATTGTGGACATCGCAGAAATACGCTGATCTGCGTTTGCTGCCCGAACCGAGTGACGACAACCTTGTGGGAGCGCTGGGATCCCTGAGCGGTTATCAGCTTGAAGGTGCCAGCTTCACGCCCTATCTACGACGCACAAGCAATCGTCGTGGCACCTGGTATCGACCGCACATGAGCCAAGTGCGCTTGGAAGTGGTCTACCAGTCGAATCTTTGGCCTGGAATTGTGAACTGGGTCATCCCGCTGATGATCATCAACTCGATTGTGTTGATGGCTCCTTCTGTAGAGGGAACACTCTCCGATGTGCGCCTGGCCATTCCTTCCACAGCACTACTCACACTCATCTTTTTGCAGCAGTCGTATCACACCTCGCTGCCGAAGCTGCCTTACACCACTTTTCTCGATGATCTGTTCACTGCCAGTTATCTAATCGCCATGGCCCTCTTCGGTCTATTCACCTGGGGTTACAACGTCTACACAGCCGCACCCCACGACCAGAAGCTGAACACCATGCGCCGGATCAACCGAGCTGACATGCGCTTTCAGATCATCTCGACCTCTGCCCTGGTGCTGACCGCCTTGATCAGTTGGGGAAGCCGATGAAACACAAAGTACTGATCAGCGTGCTGGCCACCCTGCTGGTGAGCAGTTGCGGCAGGGGTGATTCAAAAAGCGACGTCAACGTGGTGCGCGTAGGCCTGCTCCATTCCCGCAGCGGAACGATGGCGTTGTCTGAAAACACCGTTGCCGAAGCCGAACGACTGGCGATCGAGGAAATCAACGCCAGCGGCGGGCTGAGGCTGAAGGGTAAGCGCGCCTTGATTCAGCCAATCGAGCAGGACGGCATGTCCGATCCCGACACATTCGCTCGTCAAGCCAAACAGTTGCTGGGTCACGACAAAGTGGTGGCCATTTTCGGAGGCTGGACCTCGGCCAGTCGCAAGGCGATGCTGCCAGCTCTGGAAGCAAGGGATGCCCTGCTGTTCTATCCGGTGCAATACGAAGGCCAGGAGTGCTCCCCTTATGTGGTGTATGGCGGTTCAGTTCCCAATCAGCAATCGGAACCCGCCTTGAACTGGATGCTGACCAACCGCAGCAAACGCATCCTGCTGATCGGCTCGGATTACATCTACCCCCGCACCGCCAATCGGATCATGCGCACCCAGGTGCAGCGGAAAGGTGGAACAGTGATTGCTGAGCGCTACCTCCCGCTCGGCAGTGCAGAGGTGGAGCCGCTGGTTGAAAGCATTCGGCGAGCCAGTGCAAGCGGTCCGGTTGTTGTGGTCAACACGCTCAACGGCGACAGCAACCTCGCATTCTTTGAACAGCTCTACCGCAAGGGCCTCACTGGCTCGCAAGCCGTGGATTCCGGTGTGACCGTTTTGAGTCTGTCTGTCTCGGAGGAAGAGGCCCTAGCGATCGGTACGAACAAAATCTCCGGGACGTACGCCAGCTGGAGCTATTTCCAATCGTTGGCTGGAGATCATTCCAGAACATTCGCGCAGCGCTTTCGTCGTCGCTACGGCTATCACCGGGTCATCAACGACCCCGCTGAAGCCGGCTACAGCCTGGTCCATCTCTGGGCCAGCGCTGCGGAACGAGCAGGCAGCACCAATCCCCAAGACGTACGTCGGCAACTGATCGGAACCAGCTATGCAGCACCGCAGGGCTTGCTGACCATCACCCCCAGCCAGCACCTCAACAAACGCTCCCTACTTGGCAAAGCCGATGACACTGGAAACTTCCAGGTGGTGAAGGATTTCGGAGTGATCGAACCCCAACCCTGGAATCCCGATCATCCGGAGTCGGTAGGTCAGCACTGCGATCAGGGCAGCGACACCCCTCTCTAAGGCTGTACACAAACACAAGATCAATACAACGCTGAAGTCTTGAATGAGTTGGCTGATTCGAAGAATCAGCTCAATCAAATGAAAAACAAGTAACTCGTAATCGATCTCAAGAAAAGCAACTCACACAAAACAAACCCCAACAAGTGCGGGGTTTGTTATTTCCTTTAACTTTGGGGTGCCCCTCGTGGAATGATGATGTCAATACCCCGATCAAGTGTTGTTTCCTCGCTCCTTATTGATCGCCAGATTTCTTGCTGTCCGATTGCTCATGATCTAATGATTCTCCTCCTGGTTTCTGTGAGTTACTAGCAGCTGAAATAATGACCCAAGCAAACCAGCCAACAAATAGAAGACCTAATCCAATCGCCGGCAGATATGAGTCCATTCCTATCTGGTATTCGGGAAGTGATGCTGGGAGGCGGTCGATGGACTGAAGCTCTTTTGTCCATTATTGGCCCAATTCCCAGTACTTATCTCCTGCGTCATTCCTCTCTGGATTGACTTGCGCAATAACATATCTGTCAACGTGTATTTTGTAAGGAATCATAAAGCTTTCGGTGTTAATCATTGCGGAATAGCAGACATCAACCTCCTTGTCTTGCTCATTGGTCAACTTAAAATATGAGACTCCTTTTACGCATTTCAGGTCTTCACTAGTCCCCATGCTGTACAGGAACCCAAGCAAAGGAGTTGAAGCTAAAGGCATTGACTTTGACTCTGGTTTGCAAAGACTAGGTCAGGGCTAAGCACTACAGAAGCTCTCTCATTAGCATTTAATTATTCAGAGCATATTGCCACCATCTCATGCACTTCCCAAATCTTTTTATGATTGAATTATTAGCTACATCGATACGACACAACGCAACGACCTTTCACCTCTGTCCTTTGGCAGAAGAATTGTCAGCGCTGAACGAGATGCGGCACAAGCCAAAGCAGAGCTTGCTGACCTCAAGCAATCACTTCCTAGCAGCCGTGACCTGGAGTTCAGCCGCTCTCACTGGTGAGTCAATCAAGCAGCACCGCAGCGTGCTCAATACCAGCGCGTACAAGACAAGCGTCGCTTCGAGCATCAGCAACAGAACCCAACCAAGCCACAAGGTGGGAACATTGGTGAACTAAAGCATCTCAACGAAAACTGAACCGGCTACCTTTAGAAGTAGTACCGAGTGAAAAGTTTGACTGCTGTTCTATTAGTGACCTCGTTCGTGCTTGTCGTGCTGCTCTTAAATGAGAGAGAAGCTTCGGGCAAGGTGGCTGAACAAAGAGAAACAGCGGCAAAGAACTATCGAGCTGCGGAAAAGTGGTTTATCACTGCAGTTTCTATGGCGAGCAATGAGCAAGAGATAGTCAATGCGCTAACTGAAATCCAGAGAAAGGAGAACAGGAAATGGAATGAAGATGAGCAACAAAGACCAGCGACTTATTGACAATTCAATACTTGAATATCTACTTAAAATGCATAGCGAGAGAAAAGCAGATGGAGCCGCAGCCTAATGGAACTCGTCCTTGCTTTAGGCATCCCACTCTTTCTGTTACTTGGCCTGACCGCTGTCTTTATGGCTGATGGTGTTCCGCTTTGGATACAAAACATCAATTCCAAATACAGCGATAAAGCTTGGCTTCTCGGGGTGATTATCCTCAGTACCGCTGGGCTGATAGCTGCTTTGTTCAAACGATAAATACAAGAATGGTCCCAAGCATTGCCTGGAGCTATCTCGGAGCTCCTAGGCAAGGCACCACCCTTACTGCTTCAATCATAGGTGTTACTCAGATCTTTGTGTATCAACGACCAAACAGATAATTAATGATTTTACGACTGCAAGAATACTGAAGCAGGCATACCAGAAACATCAACTTCAGCCATAAAAATACCGCCAGCAGAAGGCATTAAAGACAGATCCTCCTGACCGAGGTCATATTTAGCGGTTGTGATGTAGAGCTTGTCAAATGCAGTCCCCCCAAAACAGCACGAAGTCACTTGCGAGCATGGAATTTCTACTGTCGCGAGATGATTACCGTTTCTTGGATCCCAACAAGTCACAGAACTTCCGTTCCAAAGAGCAATCCAAAGCATGCCGTTACAATCAATGGTCATACCGTCGGGCGAACAATCCCAGTCAGGAGGTATTTGGATACAGATTTCTCCATCGCCCTCCAAATCTCCACTCTCGGACAATGAAAATCGCTTCACATGAAGAGTTGGGGTGTCAATATAATAAAAACTTTTTCTGTCCAATGACCAGGCAAGTCCATTTGAGATGGTGACTCCATTGATCATCTGACTGGACTTAAAAAATTTATTCAGCCTCCAGAGAGATCCAGCGTTAGGCAAAAAGCCATAATCAAGGTTACCCGCCCATAGCCTTCCCCAAGGATCGCACTTGCCATCGTTAAATCGATGGTTAGGTAGATTTTTAATTGGATTATTTAACGACATTATTTCTCCACTATCTGGATTGATTATTTTAAATCCATCAGACGTTGCAGCCAACAATCGGCCCTCGTTTGTTGGCACTACACAACCCACATGAAAAGCTGTATCGACAAAACGATTCGTCTGACGGCAAGGGTCGAACAAGCCAATACGTGAGGCTTCGATATCGACCCAAATCAAAAGCCCACGCTCCTCCCACCAGTGAGGACCTTCTGCAAGACGCGCTCCTATGTCAAGCACGCATTCCGATGAATAGACTCTGACCTGTTGAGGCATGAATAGTTTCTAATTGCAGTTGTTAAATCATTTTGACAACTCTTGCGACGGATGTCATAGGCGGAGACGCAAGGGGCATCCAAAGAGGTCTGCTCTGCTGCCTATAGACACCATTTAAATGATCGATTTATCCGCAACTGGTTGTTGGGGGTGATGACCATCTCAACAGGGCTCTGTTGGAAGAGTTCAAAGGTCTGAGCGATTGAGATTGTGAGCACCGATCGTGCTCCTCTGTTTTTTCTTTCGCGTAGCGGTCACCTATCTAGCCATTAATCAGCCGATTCACGCAGCACCAGGACAGCTCAAACCACCATGACGGCTCCAGCTATTACGACTTCAAGAAGGCATTGGCCAGTGCCATCCGGCCTGTTTGGATCAGTCGCTCTTCTGGCCTGAGCTGCTCCCCCCTTGCCTGCCTGATCTACGGGTCAGTGCTCGTGATGAACCCAGGGACCCGAGCCCGAGCCTCGTTCAGTGTCTTGCCACCAGGCTCATTCCACTTTTTCTTGCCAACGTGGAGCTGTCAGTCAGACGGAACGCCACGCTGCAATTGGTAACTGGCCCGTGCTTTGACGATGTAGCTCGGCACCTTTCGGAAGACCCTCTTGACCCACGCCTTGACCCACGCAAACGCTAGTAGCCTCAGGGATCTTTCTCCAGCGCTACAGAACAAGACCTACTTCAATTACGGCGGGCAGGGGCCGCTACCAACACCCTCGCTGGAGGCCATCACCACCAGCTGGAAACGGATCCAGGAACTCGGCCCCTTCACGACCGACATCTGGCCCTACATCAGCGCCGAAGTGAGCAAAACTCGCGGCCGTCTGGCCCGATTGTGCAATGTGCCAGCGCATCGGCTCGCCCTGAGCGAGAACGTGACCACGGGATGTGTGCTGCCGCTCTGGGGCCTTCCCCTGAACGATGGCGACCACATTCTGATTAGCGACTGTGAACACCCCGGCGTCGTCGCGGCCTGCCACGAACTGGCTCGTCGCCGCCAGCTTCAGGTCCACACACTGCCCGTGAAGCAACTCAGACTCGGCGCTGATCAACAGGCCCGCACCGATCGCGACGTACTGGCGGCCATCGAACAACAGCTCACCAGCCGAACTCGGCTGGTGGTGTTGTCGCATCTGCTCTGGAACACCGGTCAGCAGATGCCGATCGCAGAGGTGGCAGCACAACTGCAACAGCACGCGGCTCAGCCTTACCTCCTCGTGGATGCGGCACAGAGCGTCGGCCAGATCCCCGTTGCAAAGGCTGCACAAGCGGCCGATATCTATGCCTTTACCGGGCACAAGTGGGCCTGTGGCCCGGAAGGGCTCGGCGGGGTAGCAATCTCAGAGCGCATGCTCACGGAAACCCATCCCACCATGATCGGCTGGCGCAGCCTTCAGGATGAATCGCGAGCTGTGGCTGATGATCCAGACCCCTTCCATCACGACAGCCGTCGCTTTGAGGTGGCCACCAGCTGCGTGCCACTGATGGCTGGTCTGCGCTGCTCTCTAGACCTGCTGGAGCAGGAAGGTTCAAGCGATGAAAGACTCGGGCGCATCCGCACGCTGAGCGAACAGCTCTGGAAAGAACTGCAATCGCTTCCAGGGGTCTCGCCGCTACTTGAAGGCCCACCGCCGGCTGGCCTCGTGAGTTTTCAGATGCACTCTGAGGCAACGGGAGCCACACCATCTGAGGTGGTCAAATCACTGGGCGCAGAACAGATTTGGATCCGTGATTTGGCAGATCCCATCTGCCTGCGTGCCTGCACCCATGTCTGCACCAGCGAGAACGACATCGCGCAACTCATCGATCAGATTCGGATGTTGCCAGCAATGATCAGCTAGCTCCGAGAACGCCATGGAACGCACCTTAAAAGGTATGAAAAATATACTCCAAAAACTAGTCATCCTCTCTTCTTATTTCTATGCCTTTCAGGCTTCTGCTCAGGTCATTTTCACAGAAATTGACGGAAGTCTTTTACACTCTCAATACCACCCAAACCCTAACTCAAGATTCAAAGGCACTATCATCTTTCAAAATGGGACAGGATCATCATTAGAAGCATGGTCTACAAACAAAACGTTCTTTGAGTGCATCAAACAACTCGGCAATCTGTTCATGTACGACAGAAGTGGCCTAGGCAAAAGCTCACCAGATTTCAGCGTCTCTTCCGCAAAGCCCATTACAGCGGAACTCGTCAACTCAAAACTCATAAAACTTCTAGAAAAGAATCGCATAAAATCACCATATATTCTCGTTTCACACTCATACGGTGGACTCTATGCAGGATATTTTGTACGCAAATACCCTGATTCAGTCGCCGGTATGCTGATGGTTGATCCGGTGCCGAGCAATTTCCTGTATTCAGACCGGATCCAAAACCAATTTGACATCGCCCTCCCAACAATTGGAGAAATCCCTAGCAGGGAAGCTTACAAGCTATACGGCGTCTCAAGACAAAGCAAAAACAATGGAATAACAGCCGATGGGTTTTATCAACAGAAAGGATTTAACAAGACCAAAGAGCAAGTTTCAGAGCTGCCTCCGATGAGCAGCACATTTCCAGTCATCATCATTTCATCCACTGAGATGAACGTCAGTGCTCCAACCAGGGGAAATTGGCATAGCTTACAAAAGCAATGGTTAAACCAAAACCCGAATAGCACTATTATTAGAGCTCATAGTGGCCACTTCATACAATTCGAACATCCCAAGCTCGTTTGCGAACAGCTCAATAAACTCGTCAAAATGGCAGCACAGGAATCAAAGCCAAATCAATAGGGTTGAAGGATTGTTTAGCATCAAGACCTCTCAATATCGTACTATTTTCACTGGCAATCATCAAAGGATGCCACGGCCAAAATCTGAACCTTAACGACAAACTTTTTTAACCATCAAAGCGTTGCTTGAGCGCTCGCTCTGCTTCTTCTCGATCATCGAAATGCCGCTTTTCAGTGCCGACAATCTGGTAATCCTCATGCCCTTTACCGGCGATCAAGACAAGATCGCCGGGTCCTGCCTGAGCAATCGCCTGAGCGATCGCGATCGCTCTATCGACTTCAACTTGGTAGTCGATGCTTGAAGAGAGACCCGCCACCACATCCTCGAGAATGCGCTGAGGATCCTCAGTACGTGGATTGTCGGATGTGACCACAACGCGGTCAGCAAGCTCGGCAGCAATTGAGGCCATCTGAGGACGCTTGCCCCGATCGCGGTCTCCACCGCAGCCAAACACACACACCAGGCGTCCATCCACAAAGGGGCGACTGGCCTGGAGCGCACTGCGCAGGCCATCCGGGGTGTGGGCGTAATCCACAACAACGGCGGGGAGCTGGTCAGTAGAAGGGGAAGAAGGCATCACCCGCTCCATCCGACCAGGTACTCCGCGGAACTGCGCAAGGGCCTCCAACAACCGGGGCAGTGGTAGGTCCTGCTGGAGCAGCGAGCCGACGGCCTGCATCACATTCATCAGATTGAAGCGACCCACCAGAGGCGAATGGAAACGTCCTTCCCCTCGAGGTGTGAGCAACATTCCCTGCACACCGTTCGAAGTCATCACGAGATCACGCATGCCGAGATCGGCCATCTCTTCGAGACTGCAGCGCCAACAGCGATCACCAAGGCGATCAGCCAGACGACGTCCCCAAGCATCATCAACATTCACCACCGCTCGGGGGCCTTCACCAACCAGGAAGGGATCGGCAAACAGGCGCGCTTTCGCTTCGAAATAGGCCTCCATTGATGAGTGGTAGTCGAGATGGTCCTGCGTGAGGTTGGTAAACACAGCGGAGGAGAAACGACAACCTGCAACCCGTTGCTGATCCAGAGCATGGGAACTGACTTCCATGGCCGCCACCTGTGTGCCCTGGTTCAACGCTTCAGCGAGCTGGGCCTGCAGCCGATCCGCAACTGCAGTGGTGTGGGTGGACGTCAGGCTTTGTCCAGGCCAACGGTTAACCAGTGTTCCGAACAGCGCTGCAGGGCGAGCGCACTCCAGGCTGAGGTGTTCGATCAAATGGGTTGTTGTGGTCTTGCCATTCGTGCCAGTCACGCCAATCAACTGCATGCGCAAGGAGGGCTGTTGCCAGAAAGCGGCAGCCAGCTCTCCCGCCCAATGGGACACCGGCTCAGGGATCACCAGAACGGGATCCTGATCGGAGGGCGGATGCAACTGCGCTGCTCGCTCCCCGATCAGCGCAGCCACGGCACCGGCCTTCAGAGCCTCCGGCCAGAAACAACCACCATCCACCCGTCCACCGGAAAGCCCCATAAAGAGGCAGCCCTCGCCAACACTGCGGGAATCACAGGTGATCGACGTGACCACTGGGTTGGCTAGTTCAGCCGGCACGGGAAGCCGCACTGCGTTCAGCAGCGAATGGAGCGTCTGCGTCATCACCGGCCCCTAAAGCTGAGGCAGTTCTAGTCCGATCCGGCGATGGTGGAGCAGAGCCGTTGCAACCAATTGAACAGTCCCTCACCGCTCAAGCGAGGAGACACCCGTGGCAAGGGCTTTCCCTGCAGCGCCAAGACAGGCACTTCAAGGTCGTAACGAATCCGCAAATCCGGCTCAATCCCAGGACCATCAATATCAATCACCTCCAAGCTCAGCGGTGGCTCAAAACGACTGAGATCAAGGTCTTTGAGACGTTGCTCGAGTCCTTCACAAAGACAACAGCCCTTCCTGCTGAACAAGGTCAGCTGCAGGGACTCAATCGGGGACTGGATCACAGCCGCAGGGGGTAAAGGGATGACAGCGACAGATCCGGCGCACCGTGAGCCAGCCACCCCGCCAGGGGCCGTGGCGCTGAATTGCTTCCAGTCCATAGGCACTGCAGCTAGGGATGAAGCGACAACGGGGGCCAAATAAGGGCGAAAACCAGCTGCGATAAAAACCGATCGATGCGATCATCAGCTCGGCCATGGCCTTACTGAAACCGTCTCCAACGGTCGCCAAGAAGCCGACAGATAGGATGCGTGGTTCGCGCATGCAGAAACGCAAAGCTGACTTCAAGTCCAGCATGGCGTTTCGTCAGCGTGAATGGTCCAACACCTTCTTTACTTATGTCTCGTTACCGCGGCCCTCGCCTGAGGATCACGCGGCGCTTGGGAGACCTCCCTGGTCTCACCCGGAAGGCCGCAAAGCGGTCCTATCCACCCGGTCAGCACGGCCAAGCCCGTCGCAAGCGCTCTGAATACGCGATCCGCCTCGAAGAGAAGCAGAAGCTTCGCTTCAACTACGGCGTCTCCGAACGCCAGCTCGTGCGCTACGTGAAAAAAGCGCGCGCTCAGGACGGTTCCACCGGAACCAACCTGCTCAAACTTCTCGAGAACCGTCTCGATAACGTCTGCTTCCGCCTCGGGTTTGGCCCCACAGTGCCTGGCGCCCGCCAGCTTGTGAATCATGGCCATATCACCGTGAACGGCCGTGTCACCGACATCGCCAGCTATCAGTGCAAAGCCGGTGACGTGATCACCGTCCGTGAGCGCAAGGGCAGCAAGAAACTGGCTGAGGGAAACCTGGAATTCCCCGGTCTCGCCAACGTGCCTCCCCACCTGGAGCTCGACAAAACCAAGCTCAGCGCCAAGGTGGTCAGCAAGTGCGAACGCGAATGGGTTGCGCTGGAGATCAATGAACTGCTGGTGGTGGAGTACTACTCCCGCAAGGTTTAAGTTCTATTGCTCAGGAGGGATTTGGAGCAATTTCAGGCCCTCACTCAAACTTTACTCAAACTCTTGCTACCGCTTTCTCAACGGCCAGCAGGAGTTTTTTATTGCCTGCTATCGAGCCGAAAACAAAAGCGCTCAGTGGCAGAGGAGTGGTGTTGTCCTAGGTCGACAAGCCATAAAATCCCTGTAAAAGAGAGCAGGTACCGGGCACCAAGCACTGCTGACACCGACTGCTCCCTCATGTCAGCACCATTGAAGAGGCCTCCGAAAAATGCATCGAGGCTTAGACGGCGCTCGACAGGAGCAAGCAGCCCCTGAACTCATTGAATCAATCGGCAGGAATTGCTGAGCTTGATCAATCCAGACGCTGTTGACTGCCGCCAGTCAGGCGGTAAATCAGAACTATCCAGCAGCGGTGGTGGCATACATACGGCTGCTTGTTCACAAGACTGGAACCGGATACAACAGCCACGGCGGCTATGGGATCCATCGACGCAAGACCTGGACAGAGATCTGATCAATTGCTCAGAAGTAAGGCTGGGAAAATGAGTTTTGCAAAACGTGTTTTTGCAATGCCTACAGGAGCAATCCTCAATAAATTACCCATGCCACAATAAAAGCACCTTCTAGTTGCGGAACAATTTCCAGAACAAATCAAACAACTGATCATTTGAGAGTATGTCTATAGCAATTCACAAGCATTTGAGGTTGCTCTGTATCTGCTCAGCGCTTACAGCCCTACTGCCGCATGAATTGCTTCTGCATTCGCCGATTGCGCTTGCAGAAGAAGACTCAAGCAGCCTAATATCACGAGAGGAAGAAGACAAGGAAATCCTTAGGACACTACGCCATGCTGAAAAGTTAAAAAACGATGGGCAATACGCAGCAGCAGTTGAACTCTACAAAAAGGTAAGACTATGGGCCGAAAAAAATCTGGGGAGGAATCATCCTGATACGGCAGGCATCTATAACATTCTCGCAACCCTTTACGCCGAACAAGGCCAGCACAAAACTGCAGAACCTCTTTTTAAAATGGCTCTGTTAGTTTACGAGCAAAAACTAGGTGAAGATAACCAATTAACAGCGATAGCACTAAATAATCTTGCCTCCCTATACCAAAGACAAGCACTCTACAAGAAGGCTGAAGAGTTATACCTAAGAGCGCTCTCAATAAAGGGAAAATTGCTGGGGCCAGTTCATACCTCTGTTGCCAAGAGCCTCAATAACCTAGCCAGCCTTTACAAGGCTCAAGGCTTGTATTCAAAGTCAGAACCGCTTTATGAAAAAGCCCTGAAAATCAGCGAACAAACCCTTGGCCCGAATCACCCATCAACTGCCAATAGCCTCAATAATTTAGCATCCATTTATCACGAACAAGGACTGTACAATGAAGCCAAGAGTCTATACTTGAGATCTCTTTCAATCCAACAAAAAGCCCTGAGGGAAGACCATCCTGATATTGCAATTAGCCTCAACAATCTGGCTTCACTATATGAAGTGCAAGGGCTATACAGCAAGGCAGAACCCCTTTATCAACAGGCTCTATTAATCACAGAACAAGCTTTTGGTAAGCACCACCCTTCTACATCAAAGCGTCTCAACAACTTGGGCATCCTTTATCACAAACAGGGCCTACATGACAAAGCTAGATCTTATTACCAAATGGCTCTATCAATCCGTGAAAAGACCCTGGGCCCGGATCACCCATCTACGGCTATAAGCCTGAATAATTTAGCTTCTTATTATTATCAGACAGGCCTATATACCGAAGCAGAGCCACTCTACTCAAGAGCTCTATCAATCACAGAGAAAATTCTTGGGCATCAACACCCTGACACTGCAATTAGGATTAACAACCTAGCCTCTATTTATAAAAGTCAAGGAGACTATGTCAAGGCTATATCGTTCTTAAAGCGTGGTTTATCCATTCAGAATATTTTGATTCAGAGGGAAGCACCGTTCATGGCTCGCCATAAGAGGCAGGCTTTGATTTCCACTTTTGGCAGCGCTCAAGAAAAGAGTTTCTCATTGGCTATCCGTAATTCTGATGGGGCAAATTTGGCATTGTTTGCTCGTCTCAATCGCCAGGGTCTTCTTGCACAGATTGAAAAACATCAAGCGAAATTGTCTTCCCTACCGGGCTCACAGCAACAGGCAGCCTCTGAACTCCGCTCCATTACCCAGCAGCTAAGCTCATTAACGCTACAAGCAGAACAACGTGTTGCTTTAAGGTCAAGGCAAGATGAATTGGAAAAACAGCTATATCGCTTGCTGCCGGTCCTCAAACCCCGCATTGTTGAGGTGGAACAGGTAGCCCAGGCGCTTCCATCTCATGGTGTACTCGTGGAGTTTCAGAAGTATCGACCTTTTGATGGGAAGAAAGCTAAGGAAGAGCGATGGGGAGAAGCGCAATATCTCGCCATGATCTTGAAAGCGAATGGATTGGTTGAAGTAGTAGAGCTTGGCAAAGCTGCTTTGATAGATCAGGCAATTGAAAACGCTATTGAAGGAATTGAGAAACAGATGGGTGATGCACCGAATCTGTTGTCAAAGGTGAGTCGGTTGGTGATTAATCCATTGATGGCTTCCACAGGTGAAGCGACAACATGGTTTATTTCTCCAGACGCAGAATTGAATCGCTTACCTTTTGCTGCGTTGCCTTTTGTGGGAGAACGTGAAGGCTACTTATCGAATGCAGTGAATCTGCGATTATTGACGACCGGTCGTGAACTGCTGGATCTCCAGAAGCCAAGGGTGAATGCTTCCAGTGATGTCTTGGTCTTCGCCGATCCGTCCTATGGAAGTACTGAAGCTCCCAGATTAGTTGCTTCTAAACGTCGTGGAGATGGCGATATAAGTGTAAAGCGCTCGGCAGATCTACCTGATCACTTGCGGTGGGAAAGATTGGAGGCAACGGCCAAGGAAGGTGAGGCTATTCAGCAATTGATCGGTGGTGAACTGTGGATGCGCGAGCAGGCCACAGCAGAAGCGGTGAAACGAACTGTTGCTCCCAAGGTGTTGCACTTAGCGACGCATGCGTTCTATCTACCGGACCAGGAGAAACAGGAACCACGAGCGAGTTCTCTATTGCTGAACCAACGGGGAAGTGTTCGCGGGGAAGTGCGGACAGCCAGCTTGCAAGGCGAAAGCCCTTTGCTGAGAAGCGGCATCGCGATGGCAGGAGCCAACCGCCCAAATGCAAATCCAAATGACGACGGTTACCTAACGGCTTTAGAGGTAGCTCAACTTGATTGGGATGGAACAGAGCTTGTTGTGATTTCAGCCTGTGAGTCAGGTCGAGGAGATATTCGTGCTGGTGAAGGTGTTTATGGCCTGAAACGTGCGATTGCAGTAGCAGGTGCTCGAAGCAGTCTACTAAGCCTTTGGAAAGTTGATGATTCCGCGACTGCGGCCTTTATGGAGAGCTTCTATCAGCGCTTGAAAGAGGGACGGGGCAAAGGACAGGCATTAGCTGAAACACAGAAGGAGTTCAAGAACCACCCGATTCCCATGTGGCGCGATCCGTATGTTTGGGCGGCTTTTCAACTGAGCGGTGACTGGCGTCCCGTTGATTTCAATTAGCCATCGGCAAAAGCATTTGCTATAAAAAAGTGGAATGCTATTCACTGATGCGATTTACAATTGTTGCTGCTGGATTGATTGCAATCGTTGGGGGATCAGCTTTAGCAAAGACTGTTGCATCTGTCGTAGACCAGACAACCAGCTTTTTAATTAGAGATTGGGTTACAGATCGACAATTTGATGGTTTTCAGCCTCCTCAAGTATTTGCCATTGAACAAGGGACAAAAGTATATGGGGGCTGCGGAGAGTATGTACGTGGCGACGAAGTTGGTGGAAGTTCATATTGCCCAGCAACTAATACGATTTATCTAGTCCCATCGCAATTAAATTATTTTTACAAAGCTTTTGGCCCTTCATCGGTTGCATATGTCGTAGCCCACGAATTTGGCCATGCCATCCAAAATCGATATGGCTCTTTGGAAGGTGGTGTTGAAGTTGAATTACAAGCTGATTGTTTGGCAGGAATACTTGTAAATTACGGCTCAGAGCAATTAGGAATCACACGCCAAGACACCATTCAGATGGCACAGGCTGCATATGCCATTGGCGATCCAACGCATGGAACCGGCGCGCAAAGAACTTATGCTCTGTTGTCGGGCATGGGCGTGGTTGACGCTGGATGCTCCGCACAAGAAATGATATCTCTATTGAATAATCAAGTCTCAGACCCCGCCTTCATGGAGCTTCGTGCAACACGATCAGGTGCAGGGAGCATTGACATCAATAAGAGTCCCTATCCCAAAACCCTTGGCGGGCTTACCAATGGTCTCTAAGAAAAATCCAGGTAAACGTCAATTCTGACATCAATATCATCACAACCACTGTTACTGCAGTTTTTAGATCAGCTCACAAGGGTCAGTGGCGTCGTGAACCTCGTCAGTGCAATGTTAGACCAGCCAAAAGGCAAACAACGAAAGAAGGCAATCAAGCGGGATGATGACTGCCACCACGAGGGAGTACAAGGCGAAGCTGTCGCTTTGGTTATTTCCCTCAATCGGTGTAATAGCCCCACTAAGACCAACGATGGGGGCACCGCAAAAAAACCAGGCTGAGCATCAACTGACGAGCCTGAAGATCGGTACTGGTGGACTGAATCTTGACATGCTGTGCATTTCTACTTGCAACGAAAGTACTGATGCCAGGCATCACTAGACAATTAGTGATCACTGCTCCCGCTACTGATATCACTACCAACCCGTACAGCCCCTTGGTGAGAGCTGTGATGCTCACGACTAATTCGACCAGACTGCCTAGCCCCTACGCTCACAACACCGCTGTAGCGATCATCAAGGGTGTCACTGAAATGATTAAGCAGACTCGAAATCACCCTGGAGAAAGGGATGAAGGCGATTCCAAACCCCAGAAAACGCAATAGCAGTAGTCACAGGTCCTGAAAGATCCATCCAGACACTGAATACAGCCGGCAGAAGCAGTAAAGACCAGTAGTTCAGATAGTTGCTTCTGAGCAAGCCGATGCTTTAGACCAGCATGCGATTCAACAGAGTGCAGTTCAGAGATCGAGAATCATGCACAGAGTGAACTGCTAACCGGCCTGTCCCTTAGTAACCCAACCCAGCATGGGGAGGGGGAAAGCACCCCGGACGTGAGGCTTCAGTTGGCCTCAGCAAGAATTTTCCAGGAGATGTCTTCCATCAGCACCGATGGCTGACCCTCGAGAGCGGCAGCAAGATCCGCGGGTTCGGAAAGATCGACCAGAATCACCCCATCCCGGCAGAGAAACTGCATGTCGGCTTGATCATCACTCACCACCCGAAAAGCAGCGGCATGCTCTTGAGACCAAAGTGTTGCCTTCGCTCTAGCTTCCAGCAGGTTGAGGTTTTCTGCCATGCAGACCCAGCCTTGATCAGAAAGCCGTTGAATACAAAACACGATCTTACCCTTTGATAAGAGCACTGTGCTGCAGCCTGCATATACAAGCCAGTAAGCAATAGACCAGCTTTGGGATCACGCAGCTTTTGACGACAATTTGAGCGCATTCTTGTGCCTGAACTTTGAACGCACACAATCCACCCAATCAGATGGCGAAGCTTGCCTCTTGCGGCCTCTTTTTTGCGTTGAGTTGATGCTCGCGATCACAGTTGTTCATTCGCCAGCATTCCAGAAACGCAATCACCATGATGATTCGCCTCTCAACCCTTCTCTGCGCAACACTTCTGATCACCGCTCCTGCTTTCGCAGGCTCAAGCGGCTGTCAGCGCAGCCAAAATTCAGCAGATGCCGAGACCACGGAGCAAAAGCAAAAAGTCAAGACTCAGTCCTGACGGTCGTGTCCGGGTTGGTCTCAAGACGTTAAGAGCGGCCTTCAGAAGGCAGCTTCATTGCCATTATCAAAGGATGCAGGTGGTCGGGGTCGGATTTATCCGGCCCCTTTTGCTTTGGATCGAAATTCATCCAATAGATCAGCTCTGTTGACCACCACAAACCTTGAACATGTGATCACAGCGGGATCGGAGTCCAAGCCGTGGAAAGCGAAAACAGCAAATTACAAAGGGCCTAACAAAGAGTTAAATCGGATACAAGCATATTGAGTGTTGATAAGCGGCCACACCAAACGAACTCCAGCTCAACGAGCGCAGCTAAATTTGCTCAATATGGTCGACTAGAATGCTGAGTTGGTTAATGTCGTTGCTCTCTGGCAATCAGAGCTTCCCAGACGAAAAGATGCTCTTAATTCTTGGGCCAGTCCCTAGAGAAGGAAGAAGCGAAATGGCTGAATGAATAGCCCAGTGCTACTCACACTATCGCTCGGCAATCTCGAAATCAGTGAGATCAGCGCAGCTGTTCTGATCGGTGTTTCAGTCGTTTTTCTGGTGAGTTTCGGAATCGTCTCCCTTAAAAACGACAGCAAAGGAATGATGGAGTGGATATTTGACAACAAAGCTAACGACAAGCATTAATTTCACATCTCAGGAGCAATGAAGACCGCAACATTACGAAGGTCTTTTCAACACAAGTTCATGGCAAACTACGGAAATACTCGATCACCCCAGACGTCGCATGGATTGAACTCTTGATACCGAGACAGGGAAGGGCTACCTGACCGACAACGACTCACGCAGGAACATGCGCGCTCACAGCTGCCAGAAGAATTAAATCAGGGAGCCATCAGTCCTCATCGATAGGGGTCGAAACCACCAGCAACCTTGCATCAAGATGTTCATGCCTTTGATGACTCAATCAATGGCCTCAACGATCACCAGAGCTAATTAAAGAAACGAGCAGAGCTGATGAGACTGAGCTTGTTGCTTGCTAAATGCAGGCAAAAAGAAACCCCCGCCAAAGGCAGGGGTTTCGAAAACTCTTGAGGGAGTGTTGCCTTGTTTCCACCCCGCGAGTATTTTCTCCTCACCATTGGATACTATGCACCAACGACAAGAGCGCAACCAGTTGCGACCAGTCCAGCGAGCAGCACATCTTGTCGATCGACTACGCGACACAGCTCGCAATCGCCCGTCTCAATGTGGATAGCGCCAAAAGGACGATCGCACTAGAGCGCAATCAAGGAACCAATGGCTCAACCTTGTTGGGCATAAAATAAAGGAACAAGCCAAGAATGACTCCATAGACAATAGTAAAAATCGCAAAAGGGACTAGCTGATTAAAGCCACCCAAAAGATTCACAATCGAAAATCCCCACGCCACAAAGATGAACGCGCTTGGAATCGTGGCAGCCTTTGCACGCCTAAGGCCTAGTAGCTGCATTGGAATCCCTACAACAAAATAATACAGCCCAAGCAAAAGGACTGTCTCCGCAGAAGGAGGAGACATAGAGCCAATAGTCAACGAAACCGGCAAAACAGTAATTAACAGCGAATAGACGACAACGCTACGAAAATAGTTAAGGCGGCCCATCGGCCTTCGGTAGTCAAATTTATCTCGCAGATACTCAATCATGACTTCAAAGCGACTTACTTGCTTGATATTTAACTCATCATACAGAACAAAGGCAACTCGACAACCAACGAACGCGCGACTCTCTCAATCTCAACAGCCTTTACAAGAACTCGTCAGTGGTCACTTAGAGGCAACAGTGAAGTCCCATTCCTGGCGGCTGCGTCGCTTCATTCAACCTACTTCATTCACATCATTCATCATGACTGATTAAATGTGTCTTACTAAGCAAGATGCGGAGACATTAGCTCGTACTGATTGTCCATAAATTCTTACAAGCACAACAACAATAGAGAGCTGGGGCCAGCGTTAAAGACGGCTGCACTCGCTGAGATTTTTGTTTGTCCTGCGTCATCAGTGGCATCGATACGGTCACTTCAACGAATCAGATTCGCTTTAAAAAAGCCGAGCCCCAACCCAAAGCCTTTGGGTTTGTCCTCCAGAAAGGTGATGGCCAGCTCGAAATCCATCAGTCCCTCCTGCTCGATCAAATCGCGAGGCAACTGTCCCTGTCGCTGCTCCAGATAGCGAGCATGAATCTGCTGCTTGTTCTCGCTCAGAAACGTGACGATTTCGCTGAGTACATGATCCCGCCACTCATCCTTGTGGCTCTGTGGCACTGAAGTGTCAGCCAAGGCTCCAGGTCTCAACATCGGTTTTGACGCTAGCGGTGACAGCCAGGCTGTTTCCTAGCTTTAAGACCTGATCGCAGCCATCACTTGCAGCGCCCAGCAGCAACACCAGCCGATGCCACCCGGGCGATTCACCACGGGGAGAGCTTTGCGGACGGGACGGGCACCGTGATGCCGCCGATTTACTCCACATCGACGTTTGCTCATGGCAACGCTGGTGGTTTCGATTACACACGCTCCGGCAATCCCAACTTCCGCATCCTTGAGGGAGTGCTCGCTTCGGTTGAGCACTGCGACCATGCCACGGTGTTTGGCTCGGGCGTGAGCGCGATCACGGCGATTGCCTCCGGTCTCAGCCAAGGAGATCTGGTGCTCTGCGAAGAGAACCTCTACGGCTGCACCGTGAGGCTGTTTGAACAGGTGTTCGCCAAATTCGGCGTCCGCACCGAGTGGGTGGATTTCACATCAGCCGAGGCTGTCTCCAGCATCGCGGCTCGAAAGCCCGCGATGGTCTGGCTGGAGAGTCCCACCAACCCTCTGCTCAAGGTGATCGACCTGAAACAGGTCTGCGCGGCAGCCGCGGCCATCGATGTCCCCGTGGTGGTGGATAACACCTTCGCCACCGCCCTTGTGCAGCGCCCCCTGCAGCTTGGGGCCACCCTTTCCCTCACCAGCACAACCAAATACATCAACGGACACTCCGATGCCCTGGGCGGTGCTGTCTGCACCGACGATCCGGCCTGGCAGCAAAAAATGGTGTTTGCCCAGAAGGCTCTGGGCCTGCAGCCTTCACCATTTGATTGCTGGCTGATCACCCGCGGCATCAAGACCCTGCCTCTGCGGCTCAGACACCAGATGGCCAACGCGGCCGTTTTGGCTGATCACCTCGCTCACCATTCCCAGGTGAACTGGGTGCGCTACCCCCATCGCCCGGATCACCCCCAACACTCGCTGGCCATGCAGCAGATGACTAGCGGTGGCGCCATCGTCACAATTGGAGTTAAAGCCAGCCGCGACCAGGCTTATGCCATGTGCAAGGCACTGCAGTGGTTCACCATGGCCGAAAGCCTTGGAGGCGTGGAAAGCCTGATCTGCCACCCGGCCACGATGACTCACGCTTCGGTGTCCACAGAGGTCAAAGAGAA
>QCUI01000031.1 GCA_003210775.1 Synechococcus sp. AG-679-A04 | reverse complement strand
CGATCGACCAGGCGAGGATGACCCTTGTAGGACCAACCTGATCGATCAGTGTTTGCAGTCCGCAGGCGGTGGCGAGGCTGCTGGTGGGGTGGAATACCCGGCATAGCAAGCGAGCGATCCAGGGCGGTTCGACCATGGAGGGGTGGGTGTATCGCCCTTGAATCACGGCGACGGGTGTTTCCCCGATTGTGAGAATGTCGCCCGGCTGAACCAGCTCGCCCGCATAGTCACGAAGCACTTCAATGGTGCTGTCGAGAGGGCCAAGCAGGTGCGTCTTCAGCGGAAGCACCTTGCAGTTCTCTCCGGAACGGAATTCAGCTTTGGTGGGCTGAAGCACCGCAGGTCTGCGCAGAGGCACCACCACTCCCTGTCGACGATCAAGTCGTCCGAAGGGGCCGTAGTTCACCCAGTTCACATCCATCCAGACCGTATCGACCCGATCAGCAAGAGCAGCACCTGGCGAACCGCTAAGCGTGACGCTGACCTGGATGCGGGTGCTTTTGTGCCCCTTCACGATGTAGGCAGGCCAGTACCCGTCGGCCCGTGTGTCCTCATCAGGGTGATGCGGCGTGATCAGGGTTTTGACCTTCACATCATTGAGATTCGAGCTGCCGATCAGCACCGGGTTGACCTGAAGCTCAGGCACCATCACCTCCATCCGTGCATGAGGGTTGGTGATCTCGATCCACCCCTGCAGCTCAAGATCATCCCCTGATGGTTTGACACTCCAGTCCAGTTGACGGAGTTTCAGCGGAGATGCCGGCCGCAAGCGGTGCCGCGCTTCGATCCAGAACACTCCCAGTCCGATCAGGAGCAGAATCACAAGCAGAACACACATGTCAACGTCGGCTGTCGGCCGGTCTCAATGGCGCGCAGCGTAAGGCGTCCGTGTGACCGTTCAACGTGATATCACTTCCGTGTTGAGCTCGTTGAAACTGAGGCTCATGCTCTCTCCTTGCGGCGCGGGAAGTCCAGTGGCCTGACTGATGGCGTTGTTGATCTGCTCCAGAGGGACTTGCCCCTCCTCATCGAGTAACAGTTGGCCATCTCCGTCGATCACCACCACTTGCGGAATAATTCCGTGCCAGTAATGCGCAGGATCAGTTCGGTCGTTGGTGGTTCTCCCCTGCAGTGCATCTGTGGTCAAAGGCAGAAGGTCCACGCTGTTCCCCCAGAGCCTTTGAAGTTCCGACACCGCTGGAGAGAAGGCTTTGCTTGTGCTGCTGTCATCGAGGTAGTAAACGATGACGCTCGTGCGACCCGCTTGCTGTGAATCAGCCAGGCTGACGGCAGGAGGAACCAGCGATCCGTTGCCGGCGTAGAGCGCGAAAATATTGCCGTCATAGCTGTCGGTTTCCCGGATGGCCTGAGCCGGCAACGCAATCAGCATCAAGGCCAGCACCGCGACGATGGAACGGATCAGGAACGCTCTCATGACAAGGGGACAGTCCCTTCATTCTGAGCCCTGACCTTGCCTTGCCGCTGAGAATCAGCCGCGCCCGAAACTTCGACCCATCCCTTGAGCAATGCCACGTCCGATCAGACCAATGGCCCGACCCACCACCTGGGTGAGCACCACCACCATCAGGTCACCAAGACGTTTCACCAGGGCCTGAACCTGAGGTGCGATGGCATCACGGGCCTCCACGATCAGGGCGACCTGCTGTTGCCACCAGCGCAGGCGCTTGAGCTCCTCATCTCTGGGCTCGGTCAACAGCAACGGTTCGATGCGTCCGGTTTTGAGGCTGAATAGCAATCGGCGACTCTCGTATAAACGAATCGGACGTTCAATCCAGTCTTGCCAACGCGACTGACTGTTGAGTTGATTGCGCAGACGTTCCAATTCGCGCGTTGAGATCAGGTTCTGCTGGAGTAGGTATCGGCGCAGTTCGGGCCATTCGCCACAGACTCCGAGCAGTTCGGAACCAATCAGCTCAGCGGTGCGCACAAGCCAGTTACTGATCAGAGTCTCGAGCTGCAGCAAAGCCCGGGGGTCGTCTGAAGGGAGCAGCTGACCATCCACCAGGACAGGTTGATCCAGCACCAGCGACGCCAGCATGGACTGTGGGTCTGGCAGCTCATCATCGGATTGACGAAGATCCGTCCGATCCACAAGTTTGTCGGCCACAGCAACAAGACCTTCGCCCTGTGGGAGACGCACGTAATTGCCTGCGACGCTGCGCAACGCCTGTTGCTTCACTTCTGTCTGCAGAGACTGCCATCGTGCGCTCAGTGCTTTCTGGTCGCGCGTGCTGACGAGCTCATCGCCACGCAGACGTAGAAGAACCTCATGCAATTGTTGAAGAAGAGCCAGCAACAAGTCGCGTCGACGCTCTGGATGAAGTCCCTCGATGGCGAGCAACTGGCCTGTGCCGTTCCCCAGTCCACTGCTGACAGCACTTTCGAGTCGTTGCTGAATGGCATTCCAGACGGCCGTTGGTTCTCGGTCGTTCAGTGTCAGTTCAAGGGTCTTGCTCTGATCGCGCAGAGGCACCACCTCAGCAAGACCGGTGTGAAGAGGACCCCAGAGCCATAGAAGCAGGTTTCTGGCACTGCTTAGTTCACGACAACGACCCTCCAGCATCAGTCGCATCACAAGATGCTCAGGTGGCGGGTCAAGCAACGCTTTGATGACCTGAAGATCCCGACCGATCTGCTGCAGACCACTGACCAGAAGCGACTGCGCCACGCTCAGGCTCTGCTCGCTGGTTGAGGAGTGAGCTGAATGGGGCTTGATTTTCAGCACCCTGCCTCCATTCAGGAGGGTCTGGATTGCCTCCCTGAGTGCTGCAAGGTCTGGGTCTTGAAGGATGCCGTCGCAGTTCAATGAGAGCAGTGCCTCAGGATCACGTCCGTAGTCGGCTGGTAACAGCAACAACGTGGGAGCAGGTGTCCAGCGCTGTTGCAGCTGCAGAATCTCTCGCTGGAGAATGAGAGGCTGAGTTTCAGTGGGCAGCGACCAGATCACCAGTGATGGGTGCCCCTGAAGTTGATCAGCCGACCGTCTGACGCGAAGTGGCAGCTCTTCAGTGGCGATTTCCGCAGCAAGACTTTCACCGAGTAGATCGGGAGCGAAAAGGAGAATCTCCCTGTCCTGGTCGATCACGGTGCCCTGAAACTGTGCTGATGGACGTCAAGGTAACGGCACTGGCGAGGATGCTCCAGTGGCAATTCTTGGACGTCCGTTCAATTGCAAGGTGTACGACTCAATGTTGAATCCGGTCTGACGTTCGATTTCTCTGAGCAAATCGTCGGGGAGCTTCACGTCCAGGTCTTCGATCGCACCTGTCTCCAGGCAGGTGCGATGGCTGTGTGGATCGTTCCGATACCCATAAAGCCGGCCATTCGCTCGATCGAGGCACTCGATCACCCCTGCACTTTGGAGTGCTTCCAGGTTCTGATAGACGGAGGTACGGCCGATTCGTCGCCCTTGATGGTTGAGTTTTTCGAAGATGTCTCGTGCGCTGAGGTGACTGGCTTCACTCCAGAGCAGGTCGAGCACCATTCGCCGCTGCTGGCTCAATCGCATGCCTAGATGTCGGCAACGATCGAAGGCATCCTGAAGGGTGCGCTTGTCACTGGCTCCCTTGGGCAGAAATGACTCGACCAGCGACTCCACGGCAGGCGTCGTAAAGGTTTCAGGTTGGACCCGTGAAACGGCTCCATCTTGATGATGCCGTCAGGCCAGGTCCTTCAACAGTCCTGTTGGTGGGTCCTGAAGTCGTCCATCACCGAGAGCCTTGAGGGCTTCCCGTAGATCGATGCGGCCGTCATAAAGCGCTCGTCCAACGATGACTCCCTCAACTCCGAGTGGCTCCAGTGCCAGTAGCGCCAGCAAGTCAGCCATGCAGCCCACGCCACCGGAGGCGATCACGGGAACGGTGCTGGCATCGGCCATCTGCCTCAGAGCCTTGAGGTTGGGGCCCGCAAGGGTTCCATCTGTGCTGATGTCGGTGCTGATGATTGCCGCAATCGCAGATTCACTGAACCGTGCGGCTAGTGCAGTGGCTTCCGTGTCGCTGTTTTCCAGCCATCCCCTCGTTGCAACCTTGCCGTGGCGGGCATCAATGCCAACGATGATCCTGCCGGGATGGCGTTCAGCCAGCTCCACAACAAGTTCCGGTTGCTCCAGTGCGACCGTTCCCAGGATCACGCGTTCCAGCCCGCATCCCAAAAGTTCCTCGACACGTTCAGCTGAACGCACGCCACCGCCGAGCTGAACCGGGATCGAAAGCGTTTCTGTGATTGCACGAACTGCAGCATCGTTGATCGGTTGACCGCTGCGGGCGCCGTCGAGATCCACGAGGTGCAGACGGCTGGCTCCCTGGTCTTGCCAGCTCATGGCTTGGGACAGAGGGTCATCGCTGAAGCGGGTGACCTGGTCGTAATCCCCTTGGTGCAAACGCACGCAGGCCCCTCCCAGCAGGTCGATGGCTGGAATGATCTGCATGGCCGTTGCGATGGACTGACTCCCATCCTGCACGGGTGGGTTGGGCACGCTTCAATATCTTTTGGTCTGCCTGGGTGCTCGTGCAAATCCTGTTGATGGGGGGAACCCGCTTTGTGGGCAAGCCCCTCGTAAGCCGTCTGCTTCACCAGGGTCACAGCCTCACCCTCTTCACTCGCGGCCTGCAGCCCGTTCCTGAAGGGGTTGCGGCTTTGAATGGAGATCGTGGAGACGACCAGTCTCTCGATCAGCTCAAGGGGCTTGCTTTCGATGTGATTGTCGATAGCTCTGGGCGCACGCTCAACGACAGTCAGCGAGTTGTGGAGCGTACGGGTGCACCCAGCCATCGTTTTCTCTATGTGAGTTCCGCGGGTGTCTACGCAGGCAGCCACACCTGGCCTCTGGATGAGGACAGCCCCCTTGATCCTGGAAGTCGTCATGCCGGCAAGGGCGAAACGGAGCGATGGCTCATGCGTGAAGGGATCGCTTTCACGAGTTTCAGACCCACTTACATCGTTGGCCCTGGGAACTACAACCCTGTGGAGCGTTGGTTTTTCGATCGGATCATGCATGATCGACCCATTCCTCTGCCGGGGGATGGCACAACCATTACCCAGATCGGCCATGTCGAGGATCTGGCCGAAGCGATGGCGCGCAGCCTTGAGGTAGATGCCTCCTGCAACCGCATCTACAACTGTTCAGCAAAGAAGGGGATCACATTTCACGGCCTGATCGATGCTGCGGCGCTGGCCTGCGGCCGTGCTCCTGAGAGCCTCGATCTACGCAGTTTTGACCCTTCAGGACTCGATCCGAAAGCTCGGAAGGGGTTCCCTTTGCGACTCAGTCATTTCCTCACGGATATCAGCCGCGTCGAGCGTGAACTGGCCTGGACTCCTCGGTTTGATGCACTTGCGTGCATGGCTGACAGCTATCAGCGTGATTACGCGCTGGCGCCAACTTCTGCGCCGGACTTCAGTGCCGATGAGGCCATGATCGGGGTTTGAGATAAGCGAAGGCCGACCACAGGGCAAGCACCAGGCCTGGCCAGTAGAGCCACCATCCCAGTGCATGCAGTCTCAGCGTGAGCTGGTCTGCAGACCAGTCCGTTGGCCAGAGCATCAGAAACAGGCTGAGAAACTGGATGGTGGTTTTCCATTTCCCCAGCCAAGACGCTGGAGCACCGCTGGAGCTACCGGATCTCCATCCGGAGATCAACAGTTCTCGAGCCAGCAGCAGCCATACAGCCCACAGGGGCAGTTGACGTTCGACTGCCAACCAGATCAACGGAGCGCTGATCAAGAGCTTGTCAGCGAGAGGATCGAGTTTTGCTCCCCAGCTGCTACCTCCGTCAGCCTTGCGGGCCATCCAACCGTCAGCCCAGTCGCTTAACGCTCCGATCAGCAGCAGCAACCAAGCCCAGCTCTGCTGCCCTGAGGCCAGCAGCAGCAGTAGAGGGGCCCCAAGAATGGCGCGCAGCAGCGTGAGTCGATCGGCCCACAATCGCCAGGGAGAGATCAAGGCTCAGAATGCGTGAAGTTGATCAGGTCCCATGGTGCTTCAGCAGACGGTCGGGGAGGTGATGTCCGCTCCGGTGCTGACGGTGACGGCGGAGACCCTGCTTCAGGATGCAGTCAGCCTGCTGAACGATCACCACGTGAGTGGACTGCCAGTGGTTGATGGGGACGGCGTTTTGATCGGAGAACTGACCGAACAGGATCTGATGGTCCGCGAGAGCGGAGTGGATGTCGGGCCCTACGTGATGCTTCTCGACAGCGTGATTTACCTACGCAATCCATTGAACTGGGATCGCCAGGTGCATCAAGTCCTGGGCAACAGTGTTGGTGACCTAATGCACCGCGACAGCCACAGCTGTGAAGTCAGCCTTCCGCTGCCGAAGGCTGCTTCGATGCTGCATGACAAGGGCACCCAACGTCTGATTGTTGTTGATGCGGATCGCCGTCCGGTCGGTGTGCTCACCCGCGGTGATGTTGTGAGGGCGCTGGCATCAGCTCAGAGCTAACGCTGGGCGACTGGCTGAATACGGATGGCGATCGGCTTGATCAGACGGAAGTCGACCATGTCGCCAACGCTCAAACCAGCAAACACTTCAGCTTCCAGCTCAGGGCGGATATCGAGCTTGTGAATTTTGCCGAGTGGGCCTCTCAAGGTCACCTTGTGGTCGGTGCGGGAAAGGCGCACAACTTCGGCTGTCCCAGTGGCCATGGCCACCCGAGCACCTGCCGGCACCGGTCCAAAATCACGACCCAGTCTGCGGTCTTCTCGCTGCAAGCTGAGTTGGTTCTGCTGGGAGCTGCGCAGATCCACCACCAATCCCTGCAGCATTTCAATGTTCACCTGATCTCCGACCTTGAACCCCGCTGCGCTTGGGTCGATCGCTGAGGTGATCAGCATGCTGTGCCCTCGCGCGCCTTTCACCCTGAGCAGTTTTTGGCCAGGGACTAGTCGTTCGATGGTGGCGCTGAGTTGCGCGAGCTCGAAGGCCTCCAGTAAATCGCTTTTCATGCTGACCTCTTGGGCTGCTAGAGGACTGATCAGCAGCGGTTCGCCGCTCTCCCGATAGTCCTTGAGCGCTTCACCTGTGGAGGAGCGGGGCAATTTGCGCACATTCACAGCCAGAGGCTGGATCAGTCGGAAATCAACGGTGTCGCCAACCTTGATGCGGTCAAACGGGTTGGCTCCATCGCTGATCACCACATCCAGGTTGTTGATGCCACCTAGGGGCCCCAGAAGATCGATGCTGTTGTCTTGCCGGTCGATGCTGATGACCTGGGCTGTTCCAGAGGCCAGCGCTACACGCATGCCCTTCTTGAGCTTGCCCATGTCCGCGGGGAGAATGATGTCTTCGCGGTTGAAACTCAGGTCCTTATTGGTACTGGCTTCCAGCTCAACAACAAGGCCGTCGAGGATGGAGAGTGAAACCTCGTCGCCTTGTTTCAGTCCAAGGGGCTCGAGATCAATGCCCACTGTGAGGATCTCTTTGTGACCATGGGGATCGATCACCTCGATCACTTTCTCGTCAGGCAGTGATGTGGTCACGGTGGCTTTCATCTCCGTGACCTCAAAAGCCGCCAGTTGTTCCGGAGAGAAACCTGCCTCAGCTCTCTGAGCGATTCCGCAAGAGACACCGAGAACGGCAGCGGCAATCCACCTGCCGGGATGCCTTCTCAGTGCGGAATGGAGTGCCTGGAAGTGAGTCACAGGTCTGAGTAATAGTTGTGCGACGGTAGCCGGATCCGTTCTTGGGTCACAATGTCGCGGAATGTGAGTCTTGAGGAATGGTGTTTCGATTGAGGAAAATTGCTGTATCCGCAGGTTTGGCTTTGCTGACCCTCGGTTTGATCCAGGTGCCCGCGCGGGCTGAGAAGGCCATTGAAATAAGCCTCAAGGACCGTTACCTGACGTTGTTCGATAACGGCAAGGTGGTGAAGCGTTTCCCTGTTGCGATCGGCGCTCCTGAATCTCCGACCCCAGCAGGCAGCTACTCCATCACCCGCAAGGAGGAAGCCCCTGTGTATCACAAGGGAGGCAAGGTGATTGCACCGGGTCCGAAGAATCCAGTTGGTGTTCGCTATATGGCCTATTTCCAGATCGGATCAGGTGAATATGCGATTCATGGAACTGCCTGGCCCAATTGGGTGAAGCTGCGTTCGGCAGTCAGCCTTGGATGCATCCGCATGCTGAACAAGGATGTGGTCACACTATTTCAACAGGTGGATGTCGGGACGCCTGTGATCGTGACCAAGAACTGATTCCAGCCCTCTTTGCTCTGATTCGCTGCCGCTCAATGATGTTTGTACGCATTGCTAGTTCCGTGCTCTTCGGTTCAGTGCTCACGCTGATCGCCATTCCGGTTTCGGCCTCCCCTCAAAAGGAGATGCCTGAACAGACCTTCCTCGATCAGGTCGAAGCCCCGAACCATGTACTGGTGACCGCCCGCGGTTTTGAAGCAGTCAATGCAGAAGCGCGTCGCCAGGGCCTTCGCTTTCCTGCTGTTGGCTATTGGTCTCCGGAAAACATCTGTTTCAAAACACCCGCGAGAGGTGATTGCAACGGCCTATTCCAGCGCTAAGGCACTGGTATTCATTCTCAGAATTTAAGGAATCTGTCTTCTAAACCAATCAGGTCCCGTCGCCGCTTTGAATGCTGCAACTCGGTTTTGGGCACCAACGAATTCAATCTGCGCTTCAGATTCAATGCAGTATTGAAAGTTTTTTGTTTGGATTTAAGTGTGTTGCTGTTTGGGGTATTGCGATGACGTTCAACAAACAGACTTCTCTGCTCTAATTGACGCCGCATTGATCAAGCCTTAGTACAAAAAAGTTGTTGGGTTTGACGAATGTATTTGTGCTGTAATCGATCCTGGTTGTGGCGCGAAGCTGATCTCAGGGTGCTGGGGGTGGCAGTAAGGGTGGTGGCGGTGCCCCTACGAGGGGATCTGTCTGAGACAGGCTTGGCTTCTGATCTTCAACAGGCTCTGAACCTTCAATGGACCCAGTGATTGGCTCTGATGGGTCGGAGGTCTGAGCTGGAAGCAGTGGGGATCCTCCTGTAGGCAACGGTTCCGGTGTCAGAAGAACGGGTGGCGGGAGGTCTGGAGGAAGATCGCGTTCATAGGAAGGAAACGCCGATTCAGGTTCAACAGCTTCCGATTCTTCGTTCGGCCGCGGCTGTTCAAGCAGCACGAGGGGATCAGCGGTGATAGGAGGTTCCGGTAACGGCGAACGTTCAGGCCTACCCAATTGTTCGTCCTGAGAGAAGCCAGGCTTCAGAGGTTGGCGTTTCGGTTGCCAGATCAATCGAGCAACGGGCTCCACGCCTTGTTCCATGACGCGATTCAGCCCTGCAAGGGCCCTGTCCATCAAGCGATGACCAGCAGCTTCGGCACAGTCAAGTGGCCCTTGGCACTCCACCTTTGAACGCAGGCTTTCGGCGAGGTTTCCCACTAACCCGCCTTGCAGATGGAAGCGGCGTTCACTCAGCCGCAGCAAGTAGGGCACGTGCACAAAACTGGTCGCTCCACCACTGATCCAGTTGGCGTCTTCCTCCGTAAATCCTTTCACTCCCGGGATGATCAAGCGACTCTTCGAAGCGTGATCTGGCATGTAAGCGGCCACCAGTCCTCGGCGGTGGGCCAGCTCCTTCGTCTGCTCCAGGGTGAGGCCGTCCCTGCTCATCAGTATCTCCAGGCGGCCATCGCTGCGCAGTCCGTAGACCATCCGGATTCTCGGCAGGTAATAGCGAATGCGCTGGCCCATGCTGATGCTGTATGCACCCTTGTAGCTGTCGGGCGGTGCGTTCAGATCGTTGTAGACACTGTGTAAACCACCAACGAACATGTCGTAGATCTCGGCACGTTCAGGAGTGAGTTCTCCGTAGCCGAAGTCCACTCCTCCGTCTCGCTTGATGCCAACGAACGCTCGCTGGCGCGATGCTGTTCGGTTTCTGCCCTGCCAGACCTTCTGTCCGAATTTCAGATCACCGAGTGGAACGGTGATCTCCTGTCCACCGTTGTCGATGTGCCGTTCGTACATCGGGCCTGATACGTAGGCCAGAGCCGCGGAATCCTCATAGGCGTCCTGTTCCCGATCCCAGCCCTCGAGTAGTCCCAAACGCACCTTTCGTGGATCGAAATCGAGTGCATAGACCTCATCATCCGACTGATAGCGGAAGGCTCCAAGAGCATCACCACTGGCTTCCTCTTCCAGTGTTGCGATGGCATCAGGCTGCGGAGTTCCGGGGGCCAGTGCGACAAGGGTTGCAAAGACTCCAAGGGGAACACCCAGAATCAACCAGCGTTTACGCAGTCGTTTCGGGCGTGGGCGCCTGCGCCGAACCGGTCGCTGGCGTGGCTGCGCTGCAGTGGTGGAACGGGTCCGGGTCACCATTTCACCTGGACCCTCTGGATGACTGTGCGACGTCGAGCCAAGGAACGATGGTGCCCTCGGCTACCAACCATTTGCGGTAACGGTGACGGCAGTCGTGCCCTCCCGTCAACTCTCCGAAAGCAGGAATGAGCAATCGCTGTTCAACATTGTCATAGGCGAAGCAGGGGAGCCTGAGTCGATCCGATCCCTGACGAAGTGTTGTTGTGGGATGAATATGCCCACAGAGATTCAGGCCTGCAAGTCCATCCATGGGCTGTTCCGGTTCGTGACTGAGCCAGAGGTCTCCCATTCTGAAGGCAGGATGCTGGCGCAAAGACCCTGGAGGCAGGCTGCGGTCATGGTTGCCTCCAACGAGGAGCACCTCAGCATTCAAGCGGATATGCAGGTTTCTGAGATCTGCCTGCAACCGCTCCGTGAGACCGAGTGGGCCGTGGATCAGATCTCCAAGGATGATCACCCGTTTGGGATTCCACTGCTGACAGAGCTTCTCCAGTCGCTGCAATGTGCCTCTGTCGTCATCACTTGGAAGTGGGATTCCGCAGGCCTGGAAAACCTCTGCCTTTCCAAGGTGCAGATCGGCGACAAAGAGTTCCTCGCTGGATGGTCGCCAGATGGCTTTCTGAGCCAGTAAAACCAGTTCTTCATCTCGCCATTGCCAGCGACAATGTGCGACGTCTTTCTCTGTATGGGCTGTTGGCTCACCTTCAGCCTGATTGCTGCTGATTTTGGTGTTGATGGCAGTCAACAGTGGCGTGACCAGCTGAGATTTGCACCATTTTGCTTCTAAACCACGGAAGTGTTTCAAAAGCATGTTCCACCCTTAACTGGGAATCCGGGAATGGCCTCTCAGCTTCTGAGATGGCAACCTCAGAATGCACGAGTCGATTGACTTCTGATGACCCTCGCTTTGTTGCTTGCCCTTCTGGGATCACTCATCGCCATGGGCGTGATCGTCAAGCGTCTTGAGAACAACGGGTGAAACGCGTGATCAGAGTTCCCAGGGTTTCTTTGCTGATCGCAGGTTTGATCAGTGTTGCTGTTCCGGGCGCAGCAATGGCGGACGTTCTCCGAGTTGGGGTCAGTGGTTCACCACCTTTCGTCATGCCAAAAGCTGAACCGGTTCAGGGGATCAGCATTCAGATCTGGGATCAAGTGGCGACCCGTCTCAACAAACCTTACGAACTCATTTATCAGCCGAACACGGAGGCCAACCTGTCGGCCCTGGAAAACGGCGATCTCGATCTTGCTGTTGGTCCGATCAGCATCACTCCCGACCGACTGGCGAACCCCAGTATTGATTTCACCCAGCCTTACTTCCATGGCAGGGAGGGATTGATGATTCCTGTGAAGGCTCCGGGGCTTTGGGCAAGGTTCAAACCTTTCTTCGGCTGGGCGGCTCTGTCATCACTCGGTGGTTTGATGATCCTTCTGTTCTTGGTTGGCAATCTCATCTGGCTGGCTGAGCGCCGCCGCAACACTGAGCACTTCCCACCTCAGTATCTGCATGGAGTCGGTAACGGGATGTGGTTCGCCTTGGTGACGCTGACAACAGTCGGCTACGGGGATCGTTCTCCTGTAACCAGAACCGGTCGCTCCATTGCAGGAATTTGGATGTTGATGTCGCTGCTGGCTTTGTCCTCGATTACGGCAGGCCTGGCTTCGGCATTCACCGTGTCGTTGTCGAAACTGGAACCCTCTGCAATCCAGGACCGTTCCGATCTTCGCGGCAAGACTGTTTCAGTGGTGGCTGGTACTACCAGTGCGACCTGGGCAAAAATTTATGGCGCCAGGGCCCGTGAATCCGTAAGCCTTGAGAAGGCCATTGATCTGTTGTCGAAGGGTGAGGTTGCGGCCGTTTTGTTTGATGAGGCCCCTCTTCGTTATTACCTTCAGCAGCAACCAGAGGCGCCATTCAAGATGGCTCCTTTCGCACTTTCGAGTCAGACCTATGGATTTGTGGTTCCGATGAACAGTGCCTTACGCACTCCCATTGATGTCGAGATTTTGGAGATGCAGCGAAGCGGCGAGGTCAAGTCAATTACTGATCGCATGCTGCAGTGATCGGTAATGCTCGCGCATCCATTGGTTCAGTTGAGTGTTCCGTGGCGGCGTAATCCGTCTTCGATCAGAAAGTTGGCAAGGCTGCTGCAACTGCGACCCTCGGCAAGTGCTTGTTGCTTGAGGCGGCTCATGACTCCGCCGGCGAGAGTCACATTGAGTCGTTCCGAGTCCGCAGCTTCGGCGACCTGGGCCGCTGTGAGATCGGCTGTGAGATCGGTTGTGAGATCGGTTGGTTCGCTTTGCAGCTGTTCCTGCAACTCTTCCAGCAAGCTTTTCAGGAATGACACGATTGCGTGTTATTTGCGTAACGGAATAGTACCGTTTAGGCGCTCAGCGGCGTGGCGTAGCCTGACGCGGTTTCTTGATCTGCCTGGATGGAGACCCTGCCTCTTGAGCTAAACCCTGGCCAGGACCTTCATCTGGCTCTGGCAGAGCTGGCCGTTCAACAACAGCTCAGTGGATTTGTTCTCGGGGTGGTCGGCAATCTGTCTCAGGCCACTTTTAGTTGTCCTGGTCATCAGCAACCAACGCGGATGAGCGGCGTCCTTGAGGTCATCACGCTGAATGGAACCTTCTCCCCCTCTGGTGTTCATCTTCACCTCAGCCTTTCAGACGGCGCCTGTCAGGTGTGGGGAGGACATCTTGAACCCGGCACCGTTGTGCTCAAGGGTGCACAGCTGCTTTTAGGTCTCAGCGGTCTACCCAATGCTCAGGCCAGTCAGCAGCCCGTTCAGCAGCCCATTCAGGAGCCAGATCAGTTCAATGAGCGCGTTGAGCTGGCAGTGCTCCCCGGTTGCCCATGGAGTCTCAGGGCCCGGCAGCTGTTGGAGAGGCTGTCCATTCCCCATCGCCTGGAAACCATCGAAACTGACGACCGCTATGAGGCATACCGACAACGCAGCGGTATGAATACCTTCCCGCAGATCTTTATTGATGGAGATGTTGTCGGGGGTTATGACGACCTAGCTGAGCTCTCCTTGCAGCCCTCGTTTAGAGCTTTGGGACAACAAGTTGAGAGCCTTTCTGTCTAGACAACTTGATCCGTATCTGTCTGAGACAGGGTGATATCTGAGTAGGCAGCCATTCTGGGCCCCTCATTCGTCGGGCCAGGCTCAGCGTGTATCGGGAAGTTCTGGAAGCTCGATGCATAGCTGCTCGATCTCGTTTTGCAGCGCATTAATGCGGTCCATTTGTGTCAGCTCGGTGCGGCCAGGGGGCCAGAGCTCATCGCTATCCAGGTCGGAGGCCAAGGCCTCTTCCTCCATGGCCTCGATCAGTTCTGCGAGCTGTGCGCGTGCTTCAAGCCATTTGGTGATGCTCAAGATGTTGAGGAGCCTGAGGCGTTCGACAGATTTGAAACGTAGCCAGCCTTCTGGCGCTGGTCTGTTTAAAAGCAAACTGATGGAAAGGTTGGGTTTCGGCTGGTGCTCGATGTTGCTTTTTGCGAGCTTCCCCCGTTTGCTTTAGGTGATAGAGATTCGTGTTAGTGCAATCCATCTGGATGCCTATTACATTGATGTTCCGATTGAACCCCAGCTCTCCTTTGTCCTGAGCTATTCAGCTGTTCGGGGGATAAAGGATAATAAATGCTGTTAGAAGTGCCAGGAAGGAGGGAAAAATTCCAAAAAATACGATGCTTAAATGTTGACTATTTGCTGCTCTTATGGTGAAGACGCTTTGAATGCCAGCTCAATAATGTTGTCTACACTGGCATCCATCACTGTGTTCGTGTTGATTGCTTGAACGCGTCTCTGCATCAGTTGTGCGCTGATTCCCAGCTGCATCTGGGCAGTGAGCTGTGATCCTTCATCTCGAGCGTCTGGACTTTTGTGGTGGATATGCCAATCAGCAAAAGCCACTGCTATGACGCATTGGTATTCAGCTCCGTGGCTAAGGAGCACTTGAGAACCTGAAGTGTCTGATAGTTCCCAATCGAATCTCTGGGCCGAAAAGCCCTGGTGGTGTCAGCCCTGGACGATCATTCTCACCGGAGTTTTCGCCATCTCTGCTAGTTGGTTCGTGCTGTATCGCGTCTGGATCACCATCCCCGTAGCAGTGATCGTTTTGGCTTGGTGGATGCTGTTTCTGGTGATCGCTCCTGCCGCCTACAAGAATCAGCCGCGTTGAGCGCTTCTGAAACGCTGTTTCTCTTCCAACAGTTCCGTTTCGAGCTGTTCGATCAGATTGGTAACTAGGGCCTGAAATTCTGGCTGGCAGCCTCGAAAGGCCGCCTTGTGCCGGATCGGTTCGTTGCGCATGCGCAGATCGGTCAGCATCAACTGAAGGGCGTCGATTCTGGCGTTGCTGTTCAAGGCTTCAGCCTGCAGGCGAGGCGAGGTTATGACACCGCCTCCCCCGTCAACTAGAAGCGCAGAGTGGTTTTTACAAGAGCACCGAGCTGGTTGAGCTGCTGTCCTTCAGGAGTGTCACCCCCCAACGGTCGGCTCAAAAAGAACAAGGCCGGTGTAACTGTGATGGCATCCGTGACCGGAAGCATCGTCCACCACTCCATCACGTAGCCAGCATCGTCGGGATTTGTCCCGCCAAACACTGCTGTGGCAATGATCGGCTGACCGACTGCTGCTCCCATCGCTGTTCCCGTGTTGAACAGATCGCTCCACTGCATTGCCACAGTCCAGGACTGGGAAACGGCGACGAGTCCCGTGCGATCAACTCCTTTTCTGTAGCGCGTGCTGTTCCATCCCCAGCCGAGACTCACGGAGGGGATCCAGCCATCTGCTGGTGGTTGCCAGTAGCCGCTGAGTGCCGTGCTGGTGGTGATTCCGGGTTGTTCGTAGCTGCGCAGGGTGTAGGGACTGGCGTAATCAATGATCCCGAAACCATTCTCGATCGTCACCAATGCCGCAGCCACGCCCCAGTTCTGCTTGGCATATCCGAGCTGCAAAAGTGCTGCTGCTACCGGATTCCTCGCCAATCAGACCGGCACCACCGGACCCTTCATGGCCCTTACCGGCAATGTAATTCGCACTCATGCTGAACGGACCTTTTTGCCAGATCACACCGCCACCAGCTCCGAGATTGCTGCTGTATGCCCCAGAGGCACCAAACTGTGTGAACAGGTCCAGCACTGTGTCCTCGGGATAAACGCTGGGTCGTATCCCCAGCATCACGGTCTGGTTCACCCTGCTGCCCAGCGTGAACCTCCAGTCCTGGCCGAGCGGAAACTGATACCAGGCACGATTGATGCCGATCAGGTCGGGTGTGCGGCCTTGTTGGAAGGCCACTTCCAGTTCGGAGAGTTTGCTGGGCCCACCCCCTCCGAAACTGTCGTTCGTTGGATCGAGATTTCCACCCCGCAACCTGATATTGAGTAGGTCTTTTCCGGTAAAGCTTGTGCGCAGAGTCGATTTCTGGTCGTATCCGGATTCCAGCGCTCGGTAGCCGCTGCGGACAGAGTTCAGGAGATCTCCCTCTGTTCCAGAAAAGACGTTGCCTCTGAGGATGAAAGTGCTGACTCCTCGCAAGTGCGTGGTTGGGGTAAAAGAGAGGCTCTCTAGCTGATTGGTTCGTTGCTCAACCCTCTCGAGCTGCAAGTTGAGTGTGGTTAGTTCTGCCTCAAGCTCGCTTAGAAGACGTCTCAGCGGATCGGAGATGCTGCTGGCCCTCTCCAGGCAATTCTGAAGAACCGCTGAGGCCTGATACCGATCTCGCAGAGGCTGCGCCGATTGGCAATCTGCTTTTCGAAACAGCTCCCGCAGCAGTGGGGTGACTGGTTTCGATGATTGGTCGAGTTGTTGAGGCTGGGCAGTACCTGAGAAAACCTGAGTCGCGACCATCACCGCAAATGTTGCAGTGCGGATCCAGTGTTGTGATTTGAAACAGCTCACAGCTCAGGAGGTGACTGAGTCCAGAAGCCAAATGCAAAGCAGACCAATGAAAAAAGCCACATTGACCAGACCCGAATCATCTTCTCCGCCTGCATGGGCTTCCTTCATCACCTCTTCCACCACCAGGTAGATCAGAGCAGCGGTACCGAATGCGAGTGTGCCGGTCAGGGCAGGTCCCTGCAACCCATTGGTGATCACCATGCTGATGCTGAGACCAATCACATAGGTGAGAGCCATCAGGACACCTGAGACTCCGCTTCGCCAGCGACCTGAGCCACGTCCAAGCAGAGTCCCGAGTCCGAGAGTCGCTAATCCCATTTCGAGGGAAACGGCCACGGGAATCACCCACTGCTGCTCTGCCGCATTGCTGCTGATACCCACCACAAGCCCGTCGATCAGGCTGTCAATGAGAAAGGGCAACATCAGCAGCAGCATCGGTCGAGGCCGACCGTGTTCAGCGCTTTCGTCGGGGTCCTCCAGGACCGCATTAATCACCAGCAACAGTGAGAAGCCGAGGCAGAAACCTATGGCCAGAGCCAATGGGTGACCGCTATCGCTGGCAGCCGGCATCAGATCTGCAGCTGCGATGCCAAGGACGAGACCGCCCACAAGATGGGCAACAACACCTCGAAAGCGTTTGCCAGGTCTGATGCGACTGCCGAGCAGACCGCCGAAGGCCATGCTGATGGCGGGGAGGATCAGAAGCACGTCAGCATCGGGCGCACATCGTCGAGCAACGTCATCCTGGCAAGACCTGTCGGTAACCACCGGCCTGCACAACGGTCAGTGGTGTGTCGAATAGTGCTGAAAGTCTGGGTCCTGTGAGTGCTTCTTCCGCTGAGCCATCAAGGCTGACAAGGCAGTCCTTCAGCCCTACGACCCTCTTGATCCCAGGGATGATGGCATCCACCTGGTGGGTCACCAACACCAGGGTGGTGCCTTGTTCGCACAGATTCTGCAGGGTTCTCAACAAGGTGTGTCTGGCACGCAGATCCAGCGCATTGGTGGGTTCATCCAGCACAAGCACTTCCGGTGCATGCACCAGTGCTCTGGCAATCAGTAGCCTTCGCCGCTGGCCTTCAGATAGCTGTCCGTAATTCTGGTCAGCCAGATCGTCAAGATCCATGCTCTTGAGCAATGCTTCAGTGCGCGACCTCTGTTCGGCTGTGGGTTTTCTGTCCCTGCCGAGACCGATGGCACCGAAGAAAGCCGCCAGCAACAGTTCCCGGCCCGTGAGTGAAGCCGGGATGCGTTGCTCCACTTCGCTGCTCACAACCCCGAGGCGTTGTCGCAATGCCCAGAGATTGATCGTCTCAGATCCGAACAAGCGCAGATGTGATCCCCGCTTGACCACCGGGTAAAGACTGCGGCTGATTAACTTCACGAGTGTGGTCTTGCCAGCTCCGTTAGGACCGAGCACAGCCGTTGATTCTCCTCTTTCGAGGCGAAGTGTGAGGTCTTTGACGACCTGATGACCGTTGATCCAGGCCTCAACGGCCTGACAGTCCAGCCAAGCTGAACCGGTGTCTCTTGCCTGATCAATCTCCATGGGTTGATTCTGGCCTTATCGCGAATTCGTGTTGATGTTTGATCGTCGTTGTGCCCGTTGCGGTTCTACTACCTTTCGCGCTGATCGCTCGCTTGGTGGTCGCATGGTTTGTTCCCACTGCGGAGTGCCGGCCGATCAGCAGGCGCGACGATCCAGCACGAAGGGAGGATTAATCCGATCGTCTCGAAACAGTTCAGGTGGTTTTCGGTTCTGGATTCTGCTGGCTTTGATCGTTCTTATTCTCGTGCTGCTGTTTCAGTCCGCCTGAGTGATTTCATCAAGTCTCTCGACCAGCATCGACAGAGCTGATGCCAGCGGACGTTCTTGGTTCAATTTTCTGCTCCAGATCCGACCGCTGCGGATCTCAGCAGGACTGGCCAAGGTCATGTCCTGGCCTTCAAGCAGCTGCAGTTGTTGAAGAGGCACGCTGAGAATGCCTGTGAACACGTTCACGATGCGCTGCTCATCCTGATGACGGAACCAGGTCATCAGTTGATCTGGGCACCAACCGATCTCTTCATTGAGTTCTCGTCGCAAAGCGATCAGAGCAGTCTCGCCTGGCTCCAAGTGTCCACCAAACAGTCCCCAGCACCCCGGCGCGACGATCCTTGGGGTCTCATCGCGCAATTGCAGTAGCCATCGGCCTTCCTGCTGAAGCATTGCTAGAGCGACTTCTACGGTCATTGCCTTGTTTAGTGGAATCGAGCCATTCCTTCTCGACGTGATCCTGCCGTGAAGGAGGAAGAATGATCAGCCGCAGAACAGCTTTCAACAAACAGACCGAGGTGCGCAAACCTACTGCTTTCTGAGGTGATTGCTAGATCGGATCTGTCTTGGGATCACAGGCCATGTCAGGCAGAGCTTTGTGATAAACGCTTGTTCCAAGCCAATGACAAGTGATCACGGTACAGCCAATATTCACAGCATGGAATTTGAACAATTCGTCGCCAAAACCAGGAGCCTCGACGCGGACTCCAAAGAGCGCATTGCATTGGCCGAAAGATGTCCGGACCATGAAGCGCGAATTCAGGTCGGCTTGGGTCACGCCAAGAACATCCCTCTCAATGGAAACCTGCTGGTGGCAGATTTTGCCAGCGATGGCAAGCAGTTCACCCAGGAAGAGTTGAATTACATGAGCGATGAACAAGCATCGATGCTGGCCGGGATGGTGTTTATGAAGCTGTTTCCCAAAGCGGCGCGCATCTCCGAGAACGATATTCTTGAAGTCGAAGACGAAGATGAATCATGGTCAGGCACTGTCTATACAGGTGAGGGAAATGGTTGGGTGTTCGGATGGGTGATTGAAAAGAACGATAACAACCAATATTTGATTTCATTTAGTGACTATGAGGATGAAGATGAGGCGTAGTGCTTGTTGTTCGTGAAGCTCTGAGTTCCATTCCTGACTTTTCAGTCCCCAGTTGTTGAGGTTGCGGACTGGGCTCCTATTGGTTGATGATAGTAGGTGAGAAATTGTCTTGAAAATATAAACATCTGAATCCAGCTTAGTTCTTGCTGCAAAGGTTTTGATGCCATTTGGATGTGATCACCGATCACTGCAGCAAGTCTGCATCACACCGCGAGATGTTTGTCTCTTAACCGAAGTGGTTGAAGAGAAAGCTTGAGAAGCAAAGCCAATCAGTGAGCCATATTGATCGCTTCCTCAGGCGCGATCACGAGATCGTTCGCCTGTTCCGGGATAAACAGGACGAGCGAGAAGAGTCATCGGCTTCCTAACCTCAGACGTCTTGGTTTCAACGACGTTTTTGGAAGTGATCTGCATTGTTTTAGCAGCGGCTTATTGAGGATTTGATGGGTGCCTCGCCATCCCCCATGCCAAGGCATACCCACAAGAAAAGCCGCCCCCGTGAGAGGAAGACGGCTTATCTGAATGTTGCTCAAACCCATTACTCAGTTGGCCGAGTAGGGCGGGTCGAAGCGTCTGGCTGTATGGCTTGTAGGGCCAGTCAGGCAGCTTCTAAGTGGTGCTCAGTTGGACCGTCGTTACTCATTGAACGCCTCCGAATCCCGTTGATGCGATCACTATCTATCAGTGAGGGGGCCTCTGGCATCCGTCGAATCGCTCATTGCTTCTTGGCGCATGAAGGACCAAAGTGAAAACAGCTTTGTGTTTACAGCCGAAAGAGGAAGCCGCATCGCTGTTGATCACCGATCCCATCGAGTGCGTGAAGAACGTGGGTTACCGCTTCCGCATTGACCCAGTGCACGGTTCCGTCGTCAACATCGGCTACTTGAAAGAGAGCAACCACTCTGTTGTCACTGGCGCCGCCAACACTCCAGATGATTTGCCCCATCCACCATTCAGTTTTGATGTGATCAGCGATGTGCTGAGGATCTTGGATGATCACGAAGGCCCCCTGCCTGACAGATTGCAAGTCCGGCGTGTATGGGTTCGCGCTTGGTGAGGGCGTAGTCGCCGCTTGGCCGCCGTTCATCGACTCTTGCTTGGTACAAACGTTCTATCTGTCTCTGCTGTGGCTGGCAAGTGAACCCACCAGAAAGCAACAGATTTGACTGCCACGCACCGCCTATCTTTCGTGCATATGGGGAGCCCAAGTGGCAGCCAAGCAATCCACCACACAACCCAACTGTCGATGTTGGGTTTGGTTTAGGGGAGGTTTAGGGCTTGAATCCGAGTGGATCAGTGGCTTTTATGGCGCACCTTCGACCCTTGGAGGCATTCGCATCGAGAGAAGCGACTATGTCGCCTGCCGAGTTGCTGATTGGCGTGTGCTGTTTGAGGAGCCTGCAGACATCAATGTTGGTCCTGTGATTCCTGACGGCGCTGCATGGAAGCTTGTGCCAACTGACCCAAGGTAATGGCAATCAAGAAGGAATAAATACACCATCATGCCTGAACAGCGTAAGCTTCATCCCAAAATCCCTGCTTATTTAGTCGCTGTTTGCTCAGCATTTCTTGTTGCTTTATTTCATCTGGAATATACCGGACACTTTTTGGTCGGTTATTCCTTTTTGGTTGGTCTTATCGCAGGTGGATTTGGCTGGCTTTTGGCATGGGGACTTTGGAGGTTCTGGATTGTTTTTCCATACAAGAGGGTATTTAAGCTCAGGGTTAAGGTGTATTTAGAAGACTGACTCGTTGAGCTAATGAAGGTATTTAAAGCCCTTAATTCGACTACAGTTAAGGTGAGCTTTCAAGTTTTGATCCGCTACATGCATGAGGTTATGCCTTCGTTCACTACCATCATGCAGTAATGATTGAATTGCCTTGTTGATGGTGGGACAACCGTTTCGTTTGTTTGTCCGTTTCTTGATTTGGCAAGGCTGCTCAGCACTAGCGCACATCAAGAAAATGCCGCTCTGATCCCAAGAGCAACGCTCCGATAGCAGGCATCGAAAGAAAAAGTTGTCTTTCACGGTCTTGAGTAGTATTTGTGGAGTTCAAGAATTCTGGAAGTGAACAGCGCTCTTGCTTTATTGGCTCTGGCTTTCCCTCTAACAGCTGCATTAGCCTCTAAGCCGGTTGATTCAAAAATCGATCGACTCAACAAGGACGGCTATGAATATATAACTGATGCTGATGATGGAACCATCTATTTTGCTAAAAGAAAAAGACGCATTAGTGACACAGTCTTTATAGATTTGGTCGAAATTGATTCTCCTAAGAGTAAGGGCATAATGGAATCAGTCCAAGTCTATAATTGTGTTGACAAAACCTATAAATTTGATGGTAAATGGAAGCCGATCTTGCCGAAAACGATAGGAGTCTATTTATTCAAATGGGCTTGCCCTTAAATTAAAGCCATATCTGTGAACATGTCGATCAAAAACAAGTACTAGCCTTGATTGTGGAACCAATACGATCATGTAGAGACTGACACTTCATAGCTCTTTAGCAGTTAAAAGACAATCCCAATAGTGCACGACGAAGCTGCATCTATTTAGTCATGGCAGATCCCACTTTGTGTTCGAACAAGCCGGGCATCATCCACACCGTCTACCCAAGCACCAAATGGCGAGGGGAAAGCCACTCGTGGCATAAACGCTGGACACGTGTTCCGCTCCAGAGGGGGAGAACAAGCAGAGAACCAAGTAGGGTTGAATGCTCATTGGTTCAAAGTCTTCTCAATCACTGCTGCATCAACCTCTGTGCATGTTCCAACAGCTTCTATTTCCATTGAGATGTTCCTCTGTCTGATGTTCTGCTCATAGGAATACTCCCCTACAGTATCAATATCTATTTGGATTGTTTCTTCACTTGTACTGAATCCTTGTCCAAAAGTACCTGATCCAGTGAGAATACCATCAATAATGTCTGCATTCATCCATTGCCCTCCCTTTGCCATTACTCTTCTTCTATCCCGATCAACAATGTAGGTCTTAATGTGCCTGCCTTTGTTTTTTTGTATGACTTCTGATGTGTTTGTATTGGTTACCTTTGAGGTTAGATCACCTTTGCAGGTCAGATAGGTGAGGTCATCAGCAATGGCTGGAGACGCTGAAAGGAGTAGAGCGCCTATAAGTGGTAGGTATGTCATGACTACAAGTTAGAGGCAAATCTAAGGTTCAACTCATTAAGCCGTACGACTTAAGCGGCATCGGGTAATCTCCCAGGCGCATCTCTACCTCGTTTCGGGCAGCTGCAGAGGCTTTGGTTAATACTTACTGCGCTCAATCGTGCCAGGTATCGGGAGCTGATTTATGGGATTAGTCAGGCTATTGCAGCAATAAAAAGCCCCTGTCAGTGCAGGGACTTTGAGTGTGTAAACTATTTAATTTTGTCAGCAAACACTTTGGCCAGTTGGCCACACCTTGCACCCAAACGGGCCAGCTGAGTGAGATGGGATTCCCCCAGCCGAGCCAGCCACGCTTTCCAATTCTTCGCCTGAAAGCTCTGATTGAGCGTTCTTCAAGTCATCAGCAGAAACATTAAATCCAGCCCCGCCAAGTGCGGGGTTTTTTATTGCCATGATCTTTGAGGTACACCTAAGCTCATAGCGAAGCAGGAGACTAAACGAATGTCACGCAGGACTACTGCCATTGTTGCAGCACTGTCTGTGCTTGCTCTTGGGTCGACGTTGATTACTGCAAATGCGAACCCATTGGCAACTCAGTATTTTGATCAAGGAGTAGAGAAATACGACACAGGCAATTATCAAGGAGCAATTGATGATTGGAGTAGGGCAATAGAGATCAATCCTAAGAATGCTCTTGCCTACTACAATCGTGGTCTTGCCAAGGATGATTTACAAGATTATCAAGGAGCAATTGCTGATTACACGAAGGCAATAGAGATTAATCCTCAGTATGCCATTGCTTACGGTAATCGTGGCAATTCTAAGAACAAATTAGGGGATTATCAAGGAGCAATTGCTGATTACAATAAGGCAATGGAGATTAGACCGAAGGATGCCATTGTCTATTATAATCGTGGCAAGGCAAAGTATGTTTTACAAGATTATCAAGGAGCAATTGATGATTACACCAAGGCAATAGAGGTTGATCCCAAGCATCCCTTTGCTTATTACAATCGTGGTACTGCCAAGGCATATTTAAAAGATTATCAAGGAGCAATTGCTGATTATACAAAGGCAATAGAGATTAATCCTCAGTATGTCTACGCCTATTACTATCGTGGCAATGCGAAGAGTGAACTAAAAGATTATCAAGGAGCAATTGCTGATTACACCAAGGT
>QCUI01000030.1 GCA_003210775.1 Synechococcus sp. AG-679-A04 | reverse complement strand
CGGCAACTAAAAGCAGCCGCCCCTCGCCATCGTCTGCCAGGGCGTAGTCCAGCCGTTCGTTGACTGAGACCGCCAGGTTGGCAGGAAGTGTCCAGGGAGTGGTGGTCCAGATCGCTACCTGAAGTGCCTGCCCGAGGGCGTCGGCATCACTTGGCAATGCGATGCCTTCTGTGCTGAGGACGGCGCGCAGCGGCGCAGGTAATTCAACCGCCGGGAAGGCGACGTAAACGCTGGGGCTGGTATGGCCATCGGGGTACTCGAGCTCGGCCTCTGCCAGTGCTGTCCGGGAGCTGGGGCTCCAATGGACCGGTTTGAGACCTCTGTAGATGTGCCCTTTGAGAACCATTTCGCCGAAGACCCTGATCTGGGCAGCTTCGTAGTTCTTCTGAAGGGTGAGGTAAGGCTCTTGCCAGTCGGCCCAGATGCCCCAGCGCTTAAACCCTTTCATCTGGCTGTCCACCTGCTTGCGGGCGTAGGCAGCGGCTTTTTTGCGCAGTTTGATCGGGGTGAGCGCTTGGCGCTGATCCTGATCCATCGACTGCAGCACTTTCAGTTCGATCGGCAGGCCATGGCAGTCCCACCCAGGGATATAACGAACCTTGCGACCTCGCAGGATCTGATATTTGTTGATCACATCCTTGAGAACCTTGTTTAAGGCATGGCCCATGTGCAGGGGGCCATTGGCGTAAGGCGGACCGTCGTGCAAGCTGAAGATCGGCCCTGAATTGTCTAGGCCCAGCTTCAGGTCGATTCCGTTGTCGGCCCAGAAAGACTGCAGCTCTGGTTCCCGCTGTACGGCATTGGCACGCATGCCGAAGCTGGTCTGCAGCAGGTTGAGCGTGTCCTTGTAAGAGGGACGTCCTTCGGCGTTGGCGTCGCGCGTCTCCTTGCTCACGGTTGGGCAGCTGCAGACGGAATTATCCGTCCTCGTTGGCCGACTTGGGTGCGGTTGCCTCCTTGGGCTTCTCCAATGCTGTTGAAAGAGCTTCCTCCAAGCTGTCTTGCTGATCGGAGTCCTCCGGCCTAACCCAGCGTTTCCCGCTGCGGCTGCTGCCCTCTTCGCGGTGAGCAGCCGCTGGCTCGGGCTTCAGGCTGCCAACAGCAGATCGAAGATTGGTTAGCAATGTGGTGACGGACATGCTGAGCTGTTGCGCGCTCGTCGCCCAACGCTCTTTCGACCGCAGGCGCTGTTGCTCCTCCTGGCTGAGTCGTTGCCAGCGCGATTGGGCCACTTCCGCGCCGAGTCGACTGATCAGCAATGCGCTGCAGATGACGGCGAGCATCGGTGCGCCGCGTAGGCGGTCACTGCTGGTGACCAAAACCAGGCCGAGCAGCAGCACAGTGCCTCCCCAGATTCCGTCTCTAGGCCGACTTAGTTCCGTGGCGAGCAATGGCAGAAGCAGTACTGCAAGTCCCAGCAGCAGACAAAGGTCTCCGGCGATTGTGGCCAGCATCAAAGCGTCCGCATGTCTGAGTCCATTCTGGTTCTCTGCCTAGAGTTGCAACCTGCCCATCTGGCGGAATTGGTAGACGCGCTGGTTTTAGGTACCAGTGGCTTCGGTCGTGGGGGTTCAAGTCCCCCGGTGGGCATCCGTTTCCCTAATTTGGTTTCACTTACTGCGGTCAGCCAATCACCCCTCGTTGATGACACAGGCCTTCGTACAACCTGCAACGCAAGGCACTGAGACCCGCTTGCGCTCTGTGCCGAGGGAGTTCCTGGCACCACCTGCAGCGTTGAACCTCACTCTTGGGTTGTTCTTTGGTGGCTATGTGCTTGCCGCACTGACCATCTGGGGCTGGTTTTCAGCGGGTTGGCCCCTGCCGGTGCTGTTGGCCACAGGTTTTCTGGCTCTGCACCTGGAAGGCACTGTCATTCATGACGCCTGCCATAAATCGGCGCATCCGGTTCCCTGGATTAATCAGGCCATGGGCCATGGCTCAGCACTCTTACTGGGGTTCAGTTTTCCAGTGTTCACCAGGGTTCATCTTGAGCATCACGCCCATGTGAATGATCCCAAAAATGACCCGGATCACATCGTGAGCACGTTCGGACCTCTTTGGTTAATTGCTCCCAGATTCTTCTATCACGAGTGGTTTTTCTTCCAGCGCAGGTTGTGGAAGCGCTGGGAATTGATGCAGTGGGGTCTCGAACGCAGTGTGTTTCTGGTGATTGTTCTTGCTGCGATTAGATTTCAGTTTCTCCCGTTCATTTTCAACTGCTGGTTTGCTCCAGCTCTAATGGTGGGAGTGACTCTGGGGCTATTTTTTGATTATCTGCCCCACCGACCTTTTACATCTCGCAATCGCTGGAAAAACTCCAGGATCTATCCAGGGCGGACGATGAATTGGTTGATCATGGGTCAGAACTATCACTTGATCCATCACCTCTGGCCATCTATTCCTTGGTTTGATTACAAGCCTGCCTATGAAGCCACAAAGCCTTTGCTTGATTCCAAAGGCTCACCCCAGCGTCTGGGGATTTTTGAAACGCGCCGTGATGGATACAACTTCCTCTACGACATTCTTGTCGGTGTACGCAGCCACAAACGCCGTAGGGGAAAAATGCGTCGCGTCGCCAGATTTATGCCTTTGCGCCGATTGCGGCGATCATGGCTCGGATTTGTCAATCAGATTGCGATCAAAACCGAGTCGAGGCATTCATCCTCTCGTTGATCATTCAGCCAGGATTTTGGGCACTCGAAAGAAGTCTCCTTCTCTCAGAGGTGCTTGCTCTAGAAGTTCCTCCCGCACTTGGGTTGTCTCCACCTTGTCTTCTCTTGTGGCATTGACCACTTCCACCGCACGGGTGGTTGGAGGAACGCCCTCGGTGTCCACGCCCTGGAGCTGGTCTACATAATCGAGAATGCGCTCGAGCTGCCCTGTGTAGGTCGTGATTTTCTCCTCAGGCAGATCGAGTCGGGCCAGATGGGCCACCTTGCGCACGTCGTCGGCGGTGATCTTGCTCATGCAGCGGCGAGAAAATTTTCTAGATCCTCTCGCAACGCCTTCGCCGCCGTGTTCAACAGCTCCTGGCCGTGTTCGGGTCTGGCCAGAAATGGGTCTGATCCCATGCGGCCGTCGGGGTAGCGGCGGCGGAAGTCCGCAGGCCCATGAATCGATCCGCAGGGTGCTGGCTCAGGCAGCGATCTCTGCTTGCTGATCAGGCTGTCATGGAGATGCAGGGTGACTGCAATCTCGCTGGGAGTGGCGTGCTGTCCTTCTCGGTCGCCGTAGAGCTCACGGGCGCGTCTCATCACCGAACCGGCCATGAACCAGTTCGCCAGCCTGCAGCGCAAACGCGGGGCAACCTCCAGGCCGCGGCTTGCGGCGGTGCCGTAGGCCTGGGCGAAGGCTGCCTTGGTTGTGGCGATGTTGCCGCCATGTCCATTCACCACCAGGATCCGCTCGAAACCGTGTGTGGCCAGTGACATCACGAGGTCGTGCATCACGGCCAGCAAAGTTGCTGGCTGCAGGCTCATGGTGCCGGAGAAGCCCAGATGGTGTTCGGCCATGCCGAAGGCCTGCACAGGCGTGACCAGCACACCGCTCAGCTGTCCGAGCTCGAGTGCTACGGCCTCGGCGGTCAAGGCGTCGGTGCCGATGGCTCCAGTCGGGCCGTGTTGTTCAGTGGAGCCAAGGGGAACGATGATTCCCTTGCAGCTCTGCAGGTACTGATCAACATCAGGCCAGCTCTGCAGAGCAAGGCGAATCGCGTCTTTGGTGTCGGCCGGGCCGGGGAGGATGGAAGGCATGCCGCGCTTGGCGTTGGCTTGATAATCGATCTTGCGAGGTGACGCTAATGAGCTGTGCCGTTGCCGTCGTACTGATCAGTGTTGTAGTAACCACCCAGGCTGCCGAACAAGAACGTGGCCACCACGAAGAAGCCGCTGCCGAATAGCAACACTGTGCCCAGGTTGAAACCGGAGAGTGCAGCATCCATGGCGTCAGAACTGTTTCTCTAAGCCTGGCAGCGGATTGGTGCTTGTCACCATCTGGATGCTGGGATCGTCATCGCCCCCGATCTCACTGCCGCTGCTGGGGATCTCAAGCCACTGTCTCAGTCGACCTGTGATCCAGATGAACGGCAGGGTGTCTGCCAGTGCAGCGGCCGATTTGAATAGATAGCCGCTGGCAATGAACGAGATCAGTTGCGGTGCCACCGGTTCGCCGGGCCGTACAGGTAAGACGCCAGAGGCGTAATGGCTGATCAGTACCACCGCGCTGGTGTCTACCAGCTGGCTCACCAGCGTGGAGCCGTTGTTACGCAGCCAGAGGGCCTTGCCATTGCTCACCCTTTTCCAGAAATGGAACATGCGCACGTCCACAAACTGTGCGGTGAGATAGGCGGCCATGGAGGCGATGACTGATCCGAAGGCCAGGCGTTGAATCTCGAAGAAGGTGGCATCCGGTGCACCTTCCACTCCTGGTAAGACTCCGCCCAGCCAGAGGATCAGTACGACCCAGCCGTTGAGAAGCAGGCCAACCCACACAACCTGGGTCGCCCTTTTCTCTCCCCAGAGCTCGCTGATCAGATCTGTACAGAGAAAGGTGATTGGGTAGGGCAAGGCACCCACGGCCACCACAATTGGCCAGGAGCCAATGTGCCCCAGCTCGAGAAAACGGGTCAGGCCAAGAATGTTGAGCATGCCCAGCGTCCCTAGAAACAGCCCGGCGAGCACCAGAAAGCAGAACTCACGCCGTTGCTGAAGCGCAGGATTCATCCCTGACAGTGACCAATGCTTTCAGGCTGCCAGGTTTTGCGCGCGCTTGCGGTTGCCCTGACGCCTTGAGCTGGAGCCATCATGTTGCCAATCGCCAAGTGATTCGGAGTTTTTGGAATCTGCCTAAGCACCTGAATCTCCACTGCGAAGCTGCAGGAAGCGCATTGACGCTGTTGCTCAAGGAACACTCATCGTCACTCAACGCATCACCTCAAATTGCCCAGTGCTGCCCCAGACCTTCTTTTGCCGTGCTGCAGAGGTTGTCGGACCTGAATTGGTGGGCTGCAGGTTGGTGAAACGTCAAGCGGATGGACATTTGCTTTGGGGCGTGATTGTGGAGACGGAGGCGTATTCACAGGATGAGCCCGCCTGCCACGGCTACCGGCGCCGCTCACCGCAAAATGAAACCCTGTTTGGTGAGCCAGGGCGGTTTTATGTGTATGTGAGCTATGGCATACACCACTGCGTGAATGTGGTCACCGATCGTCCTGAATGGGCGAACGGAGTGTTGCTACGTGCCGTTGCGATGCCTGGCGAGCCTGAACGGATAGCGGCCGGGCCTGGCCTGTTGGCCCGCCGTTTCGGGATCGATCGCAATTGTGATGCTCTGTCGGTCTTGGGCAACTGTGATCTCTGGCTGGCCTCTCGCCCCGCCGAGCTCAGCGAACCTGCTTTGGTCACCACCACCCGGATCGGGATCAGTCAGGGCGAGGATCTGCCTTTGCGCTGGTATCTGCAGGCCAGTCGCAGCGTTAGCAAACGGGCTCGCGGGGATCGCTCACCAAAGCCAACCGAAGCCTTACAGCTCCGTCCGAGCTGGGCACCTGAGCCACGCCCATCTACGATGGGTTGAAGTGAGGTGAGGCCAGTTGAGCGCCTGGACACACCGACACATTCTTGATCTCGCGGCCTTTTCGTTAGAGGACTTCACGACTGTTCTGGAGTTGGCTCATCGTTTCAGATCGATGCCGGCCACTGGTGCTCGTCGCCTGCCTGCCCTGCAGGGCCGTTTGGTGGCCACCCTGTTTTTCGAGCCAAGCACGCGTACTCGCAGCAGTTTCGAGCTGGCTGCCAAGCGCCTCTCCGCAGACGTCTCCAGTTTTTCGCCTTCCAGCAGTTCGCTCAGCAAGGGGGAGTCTCTGCTCGATACAGCACGCACTTATGTGGCCATGGGCGCCGACATGCTCGTGGTGCGTCACCGCTGCACCGGTGTGCCTCGCCAGCTGGCTGAAGCTCTGGAGTTCACAGGTGAGCGCACCGTGATCCTTAATGCCGGTGATGGTCTGCACAGTCACCCCAGTCAGGGACTGCTCGATCTCTATACCATCGCTCATCACTTTGCTCCCAGTCGTCCTTTGCCGCAGGCTCTGGATGGTCGACGCATCGTGATTGTTGGCGATGTGCTTCATTCCCGTGTGGCACGCTCGAATCTTTGGGCTCTAACGGCCTGTGGTGCAGAGGTCGTGCTCTGCGGTCCGCCCAGTTTGCTGCCAGATGCGTTCACCGATTTCATCGCTGAACCGCCTCCAGGCCAGGCCAGTGATCCCGTTGCGAAGCGCGGTTCGTTGACCATCTGCCGTGACCTTGATACTGCGCTGCAGGGGGCGGATGCGGTGATGACCCTGCGCTTGCAGAAAGAACGCATGCGTCAGCACCTGCTCAGCGCGCTTGACCGTTATCACCGTGATTACGGTCTCAGCCATGAGCGCTTGGCTCGATGCGGCGCTTCGATTCCGGTGCTGCACCCTGGCCCAGTCAACCGGGGGATCGAGATGAGTGGTGCCCTGCTCGATGACCTGAGCGCCAACTTGGTGGAGAGTCAGGTGAGCAATGGAATCCCGATCAGAATGGCCTTGCTTTATTTAATGGCAGCGGCGGGATCCTCTGTGGAGTCTCCTCCTTTGGGTTGAGGTGAAAGACCGGACACCTGATTGGAGTAGTAGTCCATCGCTGCCCGCAGCGGTGCCCCAGGCTCTGAGATGGAAGGGCCTGCTCCTGGTGCCATTGGGAATGCAGCATCTGGTGAATCCAGACCCAAGTGCTGACTGGGCATGCCTGTCAGCAACATCGATGCTCTGGCCTGAGAGACCACCGCAAAGATCCATTTGAGCAGCAGAGAGAAGCGATTCTCCTCATTAGGCATGAAGGCCAGGTGAGCAGCGGCCCATAGCAGCCAACCAAGACCGCCCTTGAATTTGAATCCACGCAAGTCAGCGACCGCATCGACGCGATCCAGCACGGCCATGCTGCCGAAATCAAACCAGCTGAAGCTAGGGCGTGATCCTCCGGCCAAAATCGCTGCGATGTCCTTGCCCACAAACCCTCCGGCCTGGGTGGCCGGTCCTGCCATTCCTGGGAGTTGATTTCCATCTCGGGTGTGTTTGTAGCAGCAGAGGTCGCCGACCACCCGGATCTCGGGATGCCCCTTCATGGAGAAATCGGGCTCCACAACCACGCGGCCGGCACGGTCCGTCTCGCAGCCAACGGAATCCGCCAATTTGCGCCCTAGGTGAGAGGGCCGTACACCGGCGGTCCAGATCACTGTGGCTGCCTGCAGACGGCGCTCACCATCTGGTGTTCCCACAATCACTTCACCGGGTTGCATGCTCTGCACACGCCCTTTGAACAGAAACTCCACTCCAAGCGCTGACAATGTTTTCTGCGCAGCTTTAGAGAGCTCTTCTGGCATCGCTCTGAGGACGCGGTCGCCTGGGTCGACCAGAACGATCCTGGTGTCTTCCAGATTCAGCTGGCGAAATTCTTTGCGCATGGCATTGCGCATCAGCTCGGAGGCGGCTCCAGCCATTTCGCACCCGGAGGGGCCTCCTCCAACAATCACCACGGTCTGCAGGAAGCGACGTGCCTCAGGGTCAGGGGTCTGTTCGGCCTGCTCCATGGCCATCAGCAGACGCCGTCTGATCTCTTCGGCGTGCTCCAGGATTTTCATCGGTGGTGCAAAGGTCCGCCACTCTTCATGGCCGAAGAAGGTGCTTCCGGATCCTGTTGCCAGCACCAGATGGTCATAGCTGTAGGCCTTGCCGCTGAAGACGATCTGCTTCTCTTCCGCCTTGATCTCAGTCACTTCGCCAAGCAGAACCTGCACGTTGCTCTGGCGTCCAACGAGCTGTCGTAAGGGAGTCGCTACATCACCGCTGGAGACTAGCCCTGTCGCAACCTGATAAAGAAGAGGCTGGAAAAGGTTGAAGTTGCGTTTGTCGATCAGGGTGACGCGAACGTCTGCCTTTGCCAGCGCCTTGCAGGCACGAACACCCGCAAATCCGCCGCCCACAATCACGACGTGGGGAGCATGACGCAGGCGCTCTTCAGGTGGATCCAGCTCGAGGAAATAATGCTCTCCAGCCATGGATGCAAGGTTGACAATCTCAATTCAGCGTATGGATGCCGGAGGGTTTTGTCTGCGCTTCTCGCAACTTGGTGCTGGTTAAAGCAATTTGAATCCTTCAAGTAGCAGTCCATAAAGCAGCCCAATGCGCGTCATATCGAGCAATTGTCGACCTAAATGACTGTTGCGATCTTTGGCCCAGTGCCTTCTTGCCCGCACCATCACTTCCATCAGCCCGACACTGAGCATCGCTGCCACAGGATCCATCAGATTGAGAGCGCCTGAGACGGAAGCCACTCCGTTTCCGATCATGAAACTTCCCGTTAGGGCGATGAGCAGGAGTGACGTTCTCCTCCATGGATTAGTCGCCCACAGGTCAAGCCTTGTCGTTGCTTCTCCGAGCGTTCGCTGAAGTCGTGTTGTTTGGAGAGGCGCTGTCAATTGGGCGTCCTCTTAAAAGAGAGGCAGGGACAACAACCGATGATCCCCATCACCCGGCCCGAACCCTGCCATTCAATGTATACACCATTTATGGGGTGATTGCCTCTATCAGGCGCTACATATTGAGGCTTTTGATGCAAAAAGCCTGAAATTGTCTGGTTCTGGGCAAGCTTCTTTTCCAAAGAAAAGCCCGAACAGCTCTGCTTGGCAAGAGGAGGCTTCAGGATCAGTCGGATTCAGCTTTTGCTTTCCGAGAGCTTTTGCCTTCGAGAAGTTCAAGTAGCGCTTCCATTTGAGCCATCACGCCACGCACTTCTCCGGCTTCTGGCAGGAGGCCGTCTTCCATGACGCCCTGATGCATTTCCCTGAGTTCCTGGCGGATGTAGCGCAGATGGCTCACTACCTGTTCTCTTTTCGACTGAGACATCAATCGTTGCTTTCTCAGCCTCTCTTTTACCGCATGACCTGAATGAAACGCTTTTAACAGCGTTAATCAGCGGCGGGAAAGGCCACCTGCCAGAAGAATCAGACCGTAGGTCAACAGAGCCGAAGGCCTGACGAGAACTGAAAGGCAGGCCGTGATGCTGAGCGCGATGAGCAGCGAAGGCCGGCTCGCCTGCTTGAAGCCAAGCGTGGGCCTGATCATGGTTCAGCTCTTGGCAAGCCTCGCCCTGGCTTCGGCGTAAAAACTTGAATCGATGCAGTCAAGCTGGCACTCCTAGGCCATTGATTCAATCCTTCTGCGAACTGCCGGGCGCAAAAAAAGGGGGATTCCATTGAGCGATATCTCTGCTTAAGCACTCCAATTCAACCTTGATCTCAAAGGACCACGATGGAGAATAGGGGATTCGAACCCCTGACCTCTGCGGTGCGATCGCAGCGCTCTACCAGCTGAGCTAAGTCCCCGGGCTGAGCAACCTAGCGCCGGTTTTCAAAAGCACTCAAAGGCAAAATGATCACCAGTGCATCGTGCCCGCATGCTGATCACTCCGGAGCGACTGGCTTCCTTTGATGAGGCATCCGTTGCAATGCTGGCGCGCCGTTTGGAGTACGACGATTACCCAAATCCCTTTGAAGGCTTGAGTGACTGGCATCTGTTAAGAGCCCTCGCCATCCATCGACCGGAGCTCACCGCTCCCTACGCCCATCTGATCGACCAGGAACCCTTCGACGAGGACTGAGCCAATGACGGGACTGCTGAAGGGACGACGGGTGCTGGTGGCTGCCTCGGGAAGTATTGCGGCTGTCAAGACTCCACTGCTGGTCAGTGCGCTTGTCCAGGCGGGGGCTCAGGTCCGCTGTGTGCTCACAGCAAGCGCTGCCCGCTTGGTGAGCCCAGTGGCGCTGGCAACGCTCAGTCGCCAACCCTGCTTGCAGGACGCGGACCAGTGGGACCCTGTGCGCCCGCGACCACTTCATATCGAACTAGCTGAATGGGCGGATCTAGTAGTGGTGGCCCCGCTCAGTGCAACATCTCTGTCCCGGTGGGTTCAGGGTGATGGCGAGGGACTGCTGGCCAGTCTTCTGCTGGCTTGTGAGTGCCCAGTTTTGGCGGCGCCAGCAATGAATACCGCCATGTGGGAGCACAAAGCTGTGCAGCGCAACTGGAACCTTCTGCTTGACGATCCTCGTGTGCTGCCCCTGGCGCCTGAGGGCGGTCTGCTCGCCTGTGATCGACTCGGCACGGGACGCATGGCTGACCCCGTCAGAATTGAACTGGCTGCCGCCAGCGCCCTGTTGCAAGCCAGTTCTGAGGGCCTGCTCAAATCCGACTGGCGTGGGAAGCATGTGCTGGTCAGCGCCGGTCCGACGCTGGAATCTTTGGACTGTGTTCGCGTCCTCTCCAACCGCAGCAGCGGCCGCATGGGTGTTCTGCTGGCCCAGGCCGCTTATCTGCGCGGTGCCACCGTTGATTTGGTGCATGGCCCGCTACAGGTCCCACCGTCCTGGCTGGAAGGTCTGCAGTGTCATTCAGTGGTGGGAAGTGCCGCCATGCACGACACGCTCAAAGAACTGCAGCCGAAAGCAGATGCAGTGTTGATGTGCGCTGCTGTGGCCGATTTGCGTCCAATTAGCTCCAGCATTGTGGAGAAGCTGCCGAAAGAGCAGCTGATTGGGTCGATGGAGGGTGGTTGGGAACTGGTGCCTGATCTGCTGCATTCACTGGTGAGCAGGCGTTCTGCGGGTCAATCTGTGCTGGGTTTTGCCGCTTTGACAGGTCCCGACGAGCAACTGCTTGAGCTCGGTCGTCGAAAGCTCCAAGCCAAGGGCTGTGATCTCTTGATGGTCAATCCCGTCGACCGTCCGGGGCAGGGTCTCGACAGTGATCAGAACAGCGGCTGGCTTCTAGGGCCCGGGGATCATCATCAGATCTGTCCCCTCGAGGACAAGCTCGTCTTGTCGCACCGCTTGCTGGATCGACTCTTGGAGATCAATCGGACAACTTGAATCAAGCAGCAATCTCAATCAAGCAGCCATGTCGGCGGGATCCTGCTCCAGCAGGTCGATGAAGGTGCGCAGTTGAAGGCGGGGGATGTAGGGCCAACCGCCGCTGCGTTCCATCGTTTTAAGCAGAGCGAACAGCTTTTGGCGGTCTTCGGGAAGGCTTTCCCGAAACGCACCATCCTGAATCTCTCTGTGGAGGGCTTCCAGATCACGCAAAAGCAACAGCAGCGACTCGGGATCGCCTTGATGCTGTTCTGAAAGCTCACGGAGTGTTTTCAGCGCCGGCTGCAGCTTTTCCTGGATGGTTTCACTGCCGTCGTGCTGCATTGAGAACACTTCACGTTGTTGAGACGTGCAAAAGGCTAGCCGGTGCGGCCGTTTGACACCTGTAGGATCCGCCTGTCCGGTTGACTTCGTCAACAGCCGGTGTTTCGGCTTCTCCTCCATGCGCATCCGTCCTCTGCTGGCCCTTGTGCTGGCTTTCTGTCTGACCTTCGTTACTGCCTGCAGCGGAGATGCTCAGGCTGTTGATCGCTCGAACATCACGTACGACGACATCCGTAACACTGGCAAGGCGAATGATTGCCCCACCCTTCCAGAGTCCGCCCGCGGCACGATTCCGCTCACTCCTGGGACCGACTATCAGCTGACTGCCATCTGCATGCACCCCAGCCAAGTCTTCGTGAAGGGTGAGCCTGCCAACAAGCGTCAGGAAGCCCAGTTCGTTGAGGGCAAGATCCTCACCCGTTACACCTCCAGTCTTGACCAGGTCTACGGTGACCTTGTTGTCAGTCAGAAAGGCCTTTCCTTCACTGAGGTTGGTGGCATCGACTTCCAGGCCATCACCGTTCTGGTCCCAGGCGGAGAGGAGTTTCCTTTCACGTTTTCAAGCAAAAATCTGAAGGTCGATGCGGAAGGTGCAGCCATCACCACCAGCACCGACTTTGAAGGCGAGTACCGCACACCGAGCTACCGCACCAGCAACTTCCTTGACCCCAAAGGCCGTTCACTCACAACTGGTGTGGACTACCCCCAGGGACTGATTGGTCTCGGCGGTGATTACCAGGAGCTTGATCAAGAGAACAAGAAGCAGTACATCGACGGACAGGGTGTGATGAGCCTGTCCATCACAAAAGTCGATCCCGATACCGGCGAATTCGCTGGCGTGTTCTCCGCCATTCAGCCTTCCGACTCTGATATGGGCAGCAGAGAGACTGTGGACGTCAAGATCACCGGAGAGCTTTACGGCCAGCTCGAAGAGGCCTGATTGCTTCAAGACAGTTTGCTCAGCAACAAGGGGCTTCGGCCCCTTTTTTGTTGTGACTCCTGTTCGCTGAAGCCGCAGGCTGTTGTCTGGGAGAATCGCGCCTTCTCTCCAATCCACTCCGGCCTGTCATGACTGCCAGCACCCCCTCCTCTCCGACCGGTGTGATCGCTCCCTATGGCGGCACCCTGGTGGATTTGATGGTTCCTGAGGCTGACAAAGCTGCAGTCAAAACTTCAGCCAGCAGCAGCATCGAGTGTTCTGATCGCAATGCCTGTGACGTTGAGCTGCTTGTGGTCGGTGGCTTTTCTCCGGAAAGGGGTTTCATGCACCAGGTCGATTACGACGCAGTGGTGGCAGGGAACCGCACCACCACGGGGTATCTGTTTGGACTGCCGATCGTGATGGACACCGATCGTGAGGACATCACGGTTGGGCAGAAGATTCTGCTCACCTACAAAGGCCAGGACCTTGCGCTGCTCACCGTTGAGGACAAGTGGGAGCCAGACAAGGTCATTGAGGCCAAGGGTTGCTATGGCACCACATCTCTGGAACATCCGGCTGTGCGAATGATCGCTACCGAACGCCGCCGTTTTTACCTCGGTGGTCTGATTCAGGGCCTTGAACTGCCCTCGCGCGTGTTCCCCTGCAAAACCCCGGCTGAGGTCCGCGCAGGCCTTCCCGAAGGCGAGGACGTTGTGGCCTTCCAGTGCCGCAATCCCATCCACAGAGCCCATTACGAGCTGTTCACGCGAGCCCTGCATGCCAGCAACGTCAGTGAGAACGCAGTGGTGCTCGTGCATCCAACCTGCGGTCCCACCCAGCAGGATGACATTCCTGGAGCTGTTCGATTCCAGACCTATGAGCGACTTGCGGCCGAGGTGGACAACGCTCGGATCCGCTGGGCTTACCTGCCCTACGCGATGCATATGGCAGGCCCTCGTGAGGCCTTACAGCACATGATCATTCGCCGTAATTACGGCTGCACCCACTTCATTATTGGGCGCGACATGGCCGGCTGTAAGTCTTCCCTGAGCGGTGATGACTTCTACGGTCCCTACGACGCTCAGAACTTTGCCAAGGAGTGCGCACCTGAGCTCACCATGGAAACCGTGCCCTCTCTCAACCTCGTCTACACGGAGGAGGAGGGTTACGTCACCGCAGAACACGCCGAGGCCAGAGGGCTGCACGTGAAGAAGCTCAGCGGCACTCAGTTCCGCAAAATGCTGCGCAGCGGTGAAGAGATCCCCGAGTGGTTCGCCTTCAAGAGCGTCGTGGATGTACTCCGTTCCACCTGAGCTCTCAGCTTCCTATTAACATTCCTTCATCAGAGGCGAAAGACCCTTGAACAAACGTTGGCGGAACATCGGCCTTGGGGCCCTCTTAGTGCTCGCGATCGTAGTGATCGCACCGGCTTTCTTTGGTGGTGCCGGCGGCCCTCAACCTGAGACACGCTCGCTTCGCTATAGCGATTTTGTTGAGAGGGTCCAGGAAGACCAGGTCAGCCGAGTGCTTCTTTCCCCCGATCGTGGTACTGCTCAGGTCGTTGAGACCGATGGTCGTCGCGCTGAGGTGAACCTCGCTCCCGACAAGGACCTTCTGAAGCTGCTCACCGATCACAACGTTGATATCGCCGTTCAGCCCTCCCGCCAGCCTGGCGCCTGGCAGCAGGCCGCTTCAAGCCTGATCTTCCCCCTGCTGCTGCTTGGTGGTTTGTTCTTCCTCTTCCGTCGTGCACAGTCCGGCGGCGGTGGCGGTAACCAGGCCATGAATTTCGGCAAGAGCAAGGCTCGTGTGCAAATGGAGCCTTCCACGCAAACCACGTTCGGTGACGTTGCGGGTATTGAAGGGGCCAAGCTCGAACTCACTGAAGTCGTTGACTTCCTCAAGAACCCTGACCGCTTCACCGCTGTCGGAGCCAAGATCCCCAAAGGTGTTCTGCTGGTGGGTCCTCCAGGTACTGGTAAGACCCTGCTTGCCAAAGCTGTGGCCGGTGAGGCCAGCGTCCCTTTCTTCTCGATCTCCGGTTCGGAGTTTGTCGAGATGTTTGTCGGCGTTGGTGCAAGTCGTGTTCGCGATCTTTTTGAACAGGCCAAGAAAAATGCACCCTGCATCATCTTTATCGACGAAATTGATGCGGTCGGCCGCCAGCGTGGAGCTGGCATGGGTGGTGGCAATGATGAGCGTGAGCAGACGCTCAATCAGTTGCTCACCGAGATGGATGGTTTCGAGGGCAACACGGGAATCATTATCGTTGCGGCCACAAACCGTCCGGATGTCCTCGACTCAGCCCTGATGCGCCCGGGTCGTTTCGACCGCCAGGTCACGGTGGATCGGCCTGATTATGCAGGTCGCCTACAAATCCTCGGAGTGCATGCCCGTGGCAAGACTCTGTCCAAGGATGTCGATCTCGACAAGGTGGCACGTCGTACGCCTGGTTATACGGGAGCCGATCTGTCCAACCTGCTTAACGAAGCTGCAATCCTTGCGGCTCGTCGCGATCTGAGCGAAGTCAGCAATGACGAGATCAGTGATGCCATTGAGCGGGTGATGGCTGGTCCTGAGAAAAAGGACAGCGTGATGAGTGATCGCCGTAAGCGTCTCGTCGCTTACCACGAGGCTGGTCATGCTCTGGTCGGTGCCCTGATGCCTGATTACGATCCGGTTCAGAAGATTTCGATCATTCCGCGTGGCAACGCTGGTGGTCTGACCTTCTTCACACCCAGCGAGGAGCGGATGGAGTCGGGTCTTTATTCCCGCGCCTATCTGCAGAATCAGATGGCTGTTGCGCTCGGCGGTCGTGTCGCTGAAGAGATTGTCTACGGAGAAGATGAAGTCACCACCGGCGCTTCCAATGATCTTCAGCAGGTGGCTTCAACTGCAAGACAGATGATTACCCGCTTTGGTATGAGCGACAAGCTTGGTCCGGTGGCTCTTGGGCGTTCCCAGGGAGGCATGTTCCTTGGACGTGATATTGCGGCTGAACGCGACTTCTCAGAAGACACTGCAGCAACAATCGACGAGGAAGTCTCCGATCTTGTTGCACTCGCCTACAGGCGTGCCACCAAGGTTCTTGTCGATAACCGATCTGTGCTCGATGAACTCGCTGAGCTGCTTGTGGACCAGGAAACTGTGGATGCAGAAGAGTTCCAGGATCTGCTAATCCGCAGCGATGTTCGTATTGCCGAATACGTCTGAGACTGATGAGGGTTTGATCCGCTCGCTGCGGGTCCAGCCCCTTCTGGTCGTTTTGCGTCCAGAAAGTCGTGATCTAGAGCAAGTTTTTTCCAGCACCCGTCTCTGCCGTCAGCTCGATCAGCTGGTGGAGGCGGGTGTTAAGCATGTTGAGATTGCTTGGATTGAGCATCCCCGCTGGCGTGATCTTGTGATGGCAGCGAGATCTCGTCATTTACATCTGTCCCTCGGAGCGGCATCGATCACGCAGCTGTCGGCTCTCCAGCAGGTGACTGAACTTGGATTTAGCTACGCCATGTCGCCGCTCTTGGACAGGGAGCTACAGCAAAGGGCGAAGCAGCTCGATTTTCTGTTGGTGCCAGGCGTGATGACGCCCTCTGAGATCAGGCATGCCTGCGATCTGGGTTGCCGTTTGGTGAAGTTGTTTCCGGCAAGCGTGCTGGGTCGCGGCTTTTATCGTCAGATCGCAGCGCCGATGGGCAATCTCCCTTTCATGATCGCTGCCGGAGGCTTGCGTGCCGGTGACCTCTACTCCTGGCTGGAAGCTGGATATGACGCCATTGCTCTTGGCCGAACGGTGTTCGAAAACGATGGTTTTGATCCCTCCCTTGCCGCCTGGATCGGCGCATGAGTTGTAGTAATGAGACCCATCTGCTACAGATAAGAGAGATGTTTTGGAGACGATGTCTCAGCTATCCATCAAGTTGAGCGACAAAGCTGACGCTTTGATCGCTCAGTTGCAGAAGGAAATTTTCAATCGCCGTCGCAAGAAGGTCACCGCCTCCGGCGTTGTCGAGACGCTGGTTGAAAGCGGGGCTCGCTCGCAGTCCGACAAGCGTTTCTCGACCTCTTGGGTCAATCTCATTCAGGACATCGAAAAGGCTGCAAAACTGGCCAATGCCCATGGCAGCAAACCCTCTTCACTCAGCGATGAAGAGTGGGTGATGGTGTTAAGCCATCGCAACCGTCAGTCCCCTGGTAAGCCTGTTCGCCAGTCGGCAGCTAAAAAGCCTGCAGCCTCAAAGCCTGCAGCTAAAAAAACTGCAGCTAAAAAGCCCGCTGCCAAAAAGCGTGCTGCCGTAAAGGCTTCCACGGCCAAGGCTCCAGCAGCGAAAGCTTCGGTCGCCAAGGCTTCCGTGAAGAAACCCGCTTCCCGCAAGCCGACCACGACCAGAGCCGCCAAAAAGGCAACGACAACGTCGACAACCGTGAGCACTGTGAGCAAGCCACGCTCGGCTCGCCGTGCCCGCAAGGCCACTAAGTCAACGCCTGCTGGGTCGGTGGCTGGACGCATGGCCAAAGCTGCGGCTCAGTTGGGCAGCGGCAGCGGCATCACGTCTCCGGCTCGTAGCTGAGTCATCAAGTGCGGCCTCACCAGAGGCTGCACTGACCTTGCTGCCTGAGCAGGTGATCTGCCAACACCAGATTCACCATTGCCTCCACCATCGGCACGGCTCTGGGCAGCACACATGGGTCATGTCGACCCTTGGCGGCAAGGGTGGTGGCTTGCCCGCGCTCGTTGATCGTTTGCTGCTCTTTGCGGATCGTTGCGGTTGGCTTGAATGCAACCCGGATCACAATCGGCTCGCCGTTGCTGATGCCTCCCTGAATGCCGCCGGAATTGTTGGTGGCTGTGCGTAGCCGGCCTTCGTCGCTTGGAAGGAAGGCATCATTGTGCTCGCTCCCTTTCAGCCGCGTGCCGGCGAAACCTGAGCCGATTTCGAACCCTTTGGTGGCAGGTAGTGACATCACCGCCTTGGCCAGATCAGCTTCCAGCTTGTCGAATACAGGCATTCCAAGGCCTACGGGAGGCTTGCGTACAACGCATTCGATCAGACCTCCGCAGGAGTCGCCCTCGCGGCCGATCGCTTCAATCCGTTCGATCATTCGATCTGCTATTCCAGAATCCGGACATCGCACAATGTTGGCTTCCACGTCTTCGCGGTTCACAGCGTTGATATCCACCGTGGCTTCGAGGTCATGAATGCGTCGGACCCAGGCCACCACCTCGGTGCCATGGGCCTTGTACAGCAACTGCCGGGCTATGGCACCCGCAGCCACTCGTCCGATCGTTTCGCGCGCTGATGCTCTGCCGCCGCCGCTGCGGGCCTGAATGCCGTACTTCGCTTGATAGGTGGCATCGGCGTGGGAAGGTCGAAAGGCAACCTCCATCTCTCGGTAATCCTGGGGTCGCTGATCTTTGTTGCGCACCACCATGGCGATTGGTGTGCCCAGGGTCATGCCATCCATGACACCGCTCAGGATCTCCACCTGATCGGCCTCCTTGCGCGGTGTGGTGATCCTGCTCTGGCCTGGCTTGCGCCGGTCTAGTTCGGCCTGAATCGCTGGCAAGTCGAGCTCAAGTCGAGGCGGGCAACCCTCCAGGACCACTCCGACACCGCCGCCATGGGACTCGCCGAAGGTGCTGATACGGAACAGGGTGCCGAAACTGCTGCCCAATGGAATGCCTTCACTCGTTTGAGCGTAAGAGAGCTCAGATCAGCTCGCTTAGGGCCCCTGAAGGCTGTTCAGATGCAGGACGGTCTCGAAGCATCTCGAAGTCGCTGAAGTCGAAACCTGGTCCGACACAGCAGCTAACCAGGGAGTACTGCCCCTCCGAGCGTGCTGCCATCCAGTGGCCTGCGGGTACCACGTGAACAGGATTGTGCATTGAGAGCACATGCTGTATGGCTTGGCCTCCCTCCGGTTCAAGAGTCCAGAGACTCAGTGGCGTTCCCTGCAGATGGGTCCAGACCTCATCGGCCTGATGGACTGCATGCCAGCGGCTTCTGGATCCTGCATCCAGCAGGTAAAGGATGCTGGTAATTGCCGCCCGTTGCTGGCCATCGGCACGGGTGACCCGAGATGTGCTCCGATACAGCTCACGGAACCAGCCGCCCTCTGGATGTGGTTCGAGGCTCCAGTCCTGAATCAGTTGATTCACGACCTCCATCGGCGAGCGGCTCGATGATGGGAACTCCTCTGAGATTGGCTGCATCAGTTCAGTGGTTTGTTGAAACGCATCAAGCCCCAGCTGAGCTTCCCTGACTGGCCGCCCTCAACCCAATGGCCCAGCCCGGCATCCATCCGCTCCAGATAACCCGTTGTGATGCTGCTTTCCAAATCCTCCCGGCGCCGTTGCAACTCCAGGCGGACCCTGCTGTAGTGCTCGATCAGCATCGGTGTGCGGTCATGCCATGCAGTGCGCGTCAGCCCTGCTTCGGCGCCCCAGCGGTGATACCGCTCGGGCGACCCGAGATCCTCAAGGTGAATGCGATCGAGAATTGCCGTGAGTGAATCAGCAGTCACGCCATCGGCTGCCATGGGGTCGGTCATCACCATCACGCCGCCTGGTTTCAGCAATCGCGCTGCTTCCCTCATCACCGTCCGGCGGTCACCGGAGTGGAGAATCGCGTCCTGACTCCAGATCACATCGGCGCAGCCATCGGGAAGAGGTACCGCCTCAAAGGATGCATCATGAACGGTGATTCGCTCAGAGAGGCCGACCTCTTGATTGAGCAGCCGATGTCGGTTGTTCTCAACCGCGGAGATGTTGATGGCATCCACCCGGATCCCAGGACTGCTGCACAGCCGCCTGGCGGCTCCCCCGTAGCCAGACCCGAAGTCAACAACGCGCAGCGTGCTCGCTTCGTTCGAGGGAAGAGGTTGACCCATCAGTGCGATCAACGCGTCGACAGTGCGACGGCTTGCGGTTGCGATCGGCTCCTCGGCAACCTCATAAAGACCAATGTGAATGTCCTCGCCGCCCCAGATGCCTGCGTAGAACCGATCGGCATCATCACTGTCGTAGTAGTTGGCTGCGGTGCTGGCTGCTTCGGAATAAGTGCTCGTCATCGCTCAGATTGCTGTGATGTCGGTGTCGAATAGATATTCCTTTTCAGCGACATGCACGTAGAAGTCGGGATCATCGTGGCCGCATTGATAGTCGCCATAGCTGGTGATTCTCTGGAAGCCCACTTCTCGCATCAGACGTCGCACGTAGCCGTGACGCAGCGGGAACATGTTCAAGTGATAGGTACTGCCATCACTGAAGGCATAACGGAAACGGGCCAGTCCATCGTCGACGTGTTCCGGTCCTACTTCGACGTCTTTGCCGCAGTAGACGTTGCTCTTGCCACTTGTGGAGGTTCCCTCCAGCAGGCGGTCATAGTTGCGGTGATCCAGGATCAGAATGCCGTTGTGCTTCAGCACCGCGTAGTACTCGGCCAAAGCCTTGCGACGATCCCGCTCGCGGAATAGATGGGTGAATGAGTTGCCCAGACAGATCACGGCGTCGTACTCGCCGTGGATGTCGCGGTTCAGGAATCGCCAGTCCGCATGAACCGTCCGCATCAACAGGTCGCGTTCCCGCGCGTTTTTGAAGGCACGGGCAAGCATGTTGGGGCTGCCATCCACGCTCACTACATCAAATCCCTCACGCAGAAGTCGGACGGAATGGAAGCCCGTGCCTGTGGCCACATCCAGCACCGAGCGGGCGCCGTGTTCGTGCAGTAACCGCACAAAGAAGTTGCCCTCAGCTTCTTCCCTGGCATCCCAATCAATCAGGCGATCCCAGCGGTCTGCGAACTGTTCGATGTATTCCTGCTGATAATGATCTGTTTCCCTGACGCGTTCGGGTCGCTGCCCGAAGCGTTGCGCATCACCGGATTCCGCTGAGGGGTGGCTACTGAGTGTGGTCATGCCGGTGGGGTCCTCTGCTGCGCGGGGCGGTTCGAAGGACAGCAGCGGCGCTGTCTGACAGCTCGTCACCGACCCTCTGAGCTGTATCGACGTTGCGGAACAGGCTCAATCCTCAACCTAATCACGGCGTTTGCAGCTGTCAGCTACGTGGACGAAGGCTCTTTGGCAATCGGATGGTGACTGTCCGCTGATCAGAGGGTCGGGCCACTGCTATAAGCAGCTCAGGTTTGGGCGGCGGCTCTGAAGTGCAGTCAGAGATCTCCATCGAGTCGGTCTGGAAGCTGTTCGGCAGATCCTCCTCAGAGTTGATTGAGCAGCTGCGCTCAGGTACGGATCCTGAGCGTCTTCATGCAAATCGTGGTGTTCGGGCTGCTGTCCAGGATGTCTCGATGGAGGTTCGCGCCGGCGAGATCTTTGTGGTGATGGGCCTTTCTGGTTCAGGTAAATCCACATTGCTGAGGATGCTGAATGGTCTGATCTCTCCCTGCGAGGGGGAGGTGATTGTCAAGGGCCGTTCGCTGAACTCGATGACGGCACAGCAGCTAGCGGAGCTGCGTCGTCATCAGATGGCGATGGTTTTTCAGTCGTTCGCGCTCTTTCCCCATCGCAGCGTGCTTGAAAATGCCGCTTTTGGTCTCGAGGTTGCGGGCATGGCTCGCAAGGCGAGGACCGATCGCGCCATGCAGGCTCTTGAGCGTGTAGGCCTGGCTGCAGAGGCCCGCAAACGCCCGCGTGAGCTCTCCGGTGGTATGCAGCAGAGGGTTGGTCTGGCTAGAGCCCTGGCCCTTGATCCGCCGATTCTGCTGATGGATGAGGCCTTCTCTGCATTGGACCCCTTGATCCGCAAGGACATGCAGGATCTCTTGCTGGACCTGCAAGCGGAGCACCGTCGCACAGTGGTGTTTATTTCTCATGATCTTGATGAGGCGATCAGGATCGGTGACCGGATCGCTTTGATGCAGGACGGTCGGCTACTGCAGTGCGACACCGCGCAGCGGTTGCTGCAGCATCCAGCCAATGATGAGGTCAAACGATTTTTCCGCGATGTCGATGTGGCGTCCGTTCTGACAGTGGAGGCGATTGTGCAGCCTCCTCATCATCTGAGTGTCTGCGATGTGGGCGAACCCTTGCCTGATCGCGGGGACGTCACGGTGTACGTGACGGATCGTCTGCAGCATTTGCGCGGTCTTCTCCGAGCAGGTCTCGGCTGGGTCGACGTGGCTGCCATCAGCACGTTGTCTGCCGGTACATCTGTGAAGGACGCCATTGATGTGGTGGCGACCAGTTCCGAGCCGGTACCCGTTCTGGATGACGAAAAGCGGCTGCTCGGCGTGATCAGCCCGCGTCATTTGTTGCTGGCAATGGAGGCAGGCGGTTGATGCTGATCTTGGCTGCTGCCCATCAAGCCGGTTGGCTGGGTCAGGCGACCGATCTCTGTGTTGAGTGGTTGTTGGCCAACGCCCAGGGATTGTTTGATGTGATCAAGGTGTCGGTCCTGGCCCTGGTCTCCGTCACCGAGTTGGTGCTGGAGTGGCCACCGGCCTGGTTGTTCGCTCTGATCACTGCGGGGCTGGGGTTCTGGCGAGTCAATGGAGGGTTCGCGCTGTTCGTTCTGCTCGGCTTCAATCTGGTGCTCTCAATGGCGCTGTGGAGCGAGATGATCGCCACCCTCTCGCTGGTGCTGACAGCATCTGGCCTGGCCCTGCTGATTGGCCTTCCGTTGGGCATTCTTTCGGCACGTTCACGACTGGTCTGGAGGCTGGTGCGTCCCTGTCTTGATCTAATGCAGACAATGCCTGCTTTTGTTTATCTCATTCCAGCGGTGATGTTGTTCAGCACGGGTGCGGTTCCTTCGATTTTGGCCACTCTGATCTTCGCTATGCCGCCGGTGGTTCGGCTCACGCATCTGGGAATCGTTCAGGTTCCGGATGACCTGATCGAAGCCGGTCGATCCTTCGGCTGCAGCGATCGACAGTTGCTCTGGAAGGTGCAGATGCCCAGTGCCATACCCACCGTGATGACTGGGGTCAATCAGACGATCATGCTCTCCCTTTCAATGGTCGTGATCGCTTCGATGATCGGCGGCGGAGGTCTCGGGGATGTGGTGTTGCGTGGGATTCAGCAGCTTGATGTGGGGATGGGGTTTGAAGGCGGGATCGCCGTGGTGATTTTGGCGGTGATCCTCGACCGTCTCAGTCAAAGCTTTGCGGGGCGTCGTGGATCATCACTTCAAGAACGTCTGCGCGTGTGGATGACTCTTTGGAGGTCGTCATGAGCGTTCGACAGATCCGACGACGAGCTTTTCTCCTTGGAGGCCTCGGGGTCGCGGGGATCTCTGCTGCAAGCCTGGTCAAGCTCAGTGACCCGTCTTCCACGGTGAGTTCCTCAGTCCCTTCTGGCCAGGAAGGTATGCAGGCCTCCCGCAGTTCGCTTCCTAGTTCTGCATCCGCACGACCCACGCTGCGCCTTGGCTGGTCACCCTGGGCTGACGCTGAGGTTGTGAGCCTCATTGCTCAGAGGGTGATTCAGCAGGCTTACGACGTGAACGTTGAGCGTGTTCTCGCCGATATCGGCATTCAGTACACCTCAATCGCCCGCGGTGATCTTGATCTGATGCTGATGGCATGGTTGCCATTGACGCATCGTGCCTATTACCGGAGGGTGCGCGATCGGGTGGTCGACTTCGGCTCGATGTACTCAGGCCGTCTGGGCTGGGTGGTTCCGGATTACGTACCAGCCTCAGATCTCTCCGCGATCCCTGATTTACGCGATCCTTCCCTGGCGGCACGGTTCGAGAACCGCGTGCAGGGAATTGACCCCGGATCGGGTCTGAATCAGGCTTCGGTTGAAGCACTGAAGAGTTATCGCCTCAATGATCTGGAGCTGGTGTCATCAAGCAGTGCTGCAATGACGGCGGTGCTCGATCAGGCGATCCGCCAGCAACGCTGGGTGGTGGTCACCAGTTGGACGCCGCACTGGATGTTCGCCCGTTATGGGTTGCGTTTCCTGCAGGATCCACAACGGGTGTTTGGCGGCATTGAGTGGATCCACGCGCTAGGTCGTCCTCAGCTGGATTTGGACATGCAAGATGTGGCTGGCTTCCTCACCCGCTTCCATCTGCCTGATCAGGAGATGTCGGATTTGCTGTTGCAGGCCAATGACCAGACGGCTGAGGCCGCTGTGGATGATTACATCGCCTCGCATCCGGCGCGCGTTCGCTACTGGATCACCGGAGAGATCGCCTCGACATGACAGACCAATTGATCCGACGTCTAGCCGTTGTGCTGGATCATGAATCCACCGTCCACCAGAAGCATTGACCCGGTGATGAAGGCCGCCTGATCAGACAGCAGCCAGACCACTGCGTTGGCGACATCGTTCGGCGTTGCCATGCGCCCTAGGGGGTGCAGGGCAGAGGCGCGCGTTCTGAGAACATCGGGGTTGTCGCTTGCTGCAAGGGCCTGGTGGGTGAATCCGCCATCCACCCAGCCGGGCGCCACATTGTTTACGCGGATGCCCCGCGGTGCCAGCTCGCCGGCCGCGGCATAGCTGAAGCTGAGCACGGCTCCCTTGGAGGTGGTGTAGGCCCCTCCATCAGCTGAGCCGATGAATGCCGACACACTGCCGAGGGTGACGATTGAAGCCTGTGTGGAGTCCAGATGAGGGATGGCGGCCTGCACGGCATGGAAGGTGCCGTCCACATTCACGGCCATCACACGCTGCCAGTCTTCATGACTCTGACTTGAGAGAGGGCCAGTGCGCAGCACGCCTGCAGCGGTGACAAGTCCCCTGAGCGGGCCTAGCTCCTTGACCGCGCTGTTCATCACCGTTGTCACCATCTCTCGATCAGTGACATCCATCTCGAAGCTCTTCGCCACTGCACCGTCGTCTTCGATCTGAGCAGCAACGGTGTCTGCCTCGCGGATATCGGTGTCGCAGACGGCGACGCAGGCGCCTGCTTGAGCTGCCTGAATGGCGATGGCACGACCGATGGATCCCGCACCGCCGGTCACCACCACCAACCCGCCGCTGAGATCAATTGTGGTCATCGCGTTGGATCAATGACTGTTGATCAAAGGATGAATCCAATCACC